>JAZRLX010000291.1:0-21774 GCA_045647085.1 Pilosibacter sp. | reverse complement strand
GTTACATTGTCAATACCAATGACGGTAACTCCGAGCAGACAGATAAAAATTCCAACCAAAGACCGAAGGGATGTGGTTTCCCGATAAAAGAGATAGAGAAAGATCACAATCATGATCGGCTGCATGTTGGAGAGAGTGGTCATGGTAAATGCCTGAGCGCCCATTCGGAGACATTCCGCCCATAAAACAAATCCACCAAATTTTGTAAAGCTGTAAAAAATGAAGAGCTTCCAAATCCGAAATGGAGCTGTTTTCATATTTTCACGATAGCTCCTTTTTGAAAATGCCCAAGGCAGCATAACAAGAGATACAAAAAGCAGTCGATAACAAGTTACAACCGAAGAATCCATTCCGGTTTTTACAATTAAAGCCAGGAACGTAGATGTAAACGAGTTAATAACAACAGATAAAACTGCAGCACCGAGGGCTTGCTTCGGTGTGATTGTGTTGGTCGCCATATAGGGTCCTCCTTCGCCTTTTGTATACTATCATTGTAGCGCTTTACTATTTATTTGGGAAGTATTATAATGAAACAAATATAAATTGTAGAAGAATGAAGGGAGATTTCGGAGATGAAACTTACCATTCTCGTGGATAACAATACCTTTATTGACCAGTACTATTACGGGGAACCGGCTGTCAGTTATTATATAGAAACAGAAGGGAAAAAGATTTTATTTGATACAGGATATTCGGATGTATTGATCCGTAATGCAGAGCTGATGGGAATTGAGCTAAAGGAAGTGGACTGTATCGCAATTTCTCACAGTCATAATGATCATACCCGTGGTCTGCAATTTTTGAATGATCATATGGATCTTTCCGGGATCGAATTGATCAGCCATCCGGCTTGTTTTGTGAAGAAATATGTTGACGGCCTCTATATTGGCCCGCCATTTGTTGGGGATGAAATCACAAATGTTGCAAATTTCAAGCCATCCAGAGGAATCAAATGCTTGACAGAGCATTTGTATTTCCTTGGAGAGATTCCTCGTACAAATGATTTTGAAAATCTGACTCCGATCGGAGTGGCAGAGAACGATGGCAAGTTAACGGATGACTTCAATATGGATGATACAGCCCTTGTATATAAGAGTGACAATGGTATCTTTGTCATCACAGGCTGTTCGCACAGCGGAATCTGTAATATTGTCGATTATGCAAAATATGTTTGTGATGACGAACGAGTGGTAGGAGTGCTTGGTGGATTCCATCTGTTTGCGGATGACGAGCAGTTAAGAAAGACCATTGACTATTTGGAGTCCTGTAGCATTGACAAACTTTATCCATGTCATTGTGTTTCACTGCTTGCAAGAGCAAAGATGATGGAAAAGCTTCCGGTTGTAGAAACGGGAGTTGGCATGGTGATCGAAATTAATTAGCAAAGAAGGATATGAAAGAAATGAATAATTCTTATCGTTATTTCGAAAACAGAGAATGTCAATATTATCCTTGTCACAAAGGAATGGATGAAATCAACTGTCTGTTTTGTTATTGTCCGCTTTACGGTCTGGAGCATTGTCCGGGGAATCATAAATATATTGAGGTGAATGGGACAAAAATCAAGGAATGTACGGACTGTACATTTCCGCATCAGGAAGAGAATTACGATACGATCATAAAGTTTTTGACAGTGAAATAAATCACATAGAGGAAACTGCTTTCGAGTGGTTTCCTTTTTTTTACCAAAGTGTTATAATGAAAAAAACGATTATTTAAGTCAATGAACAGAGAAATTATATTGGGAGGAAGAGTCATGAATATTTCATGTGTTAAAGCAGTGTATTACAGCGCAGTAGGATCTACAGAAAAAGTAGTAACAGGTGTAGCAGAAAAGATTGCAGCAGCACTGGGAGTTCCGGTAGAAGTGTATGATTTTACACTTCCGGAGAATCGTACTGAGCCGAAAGTATATGCAGCAGATCAGTTAGTTGTATTTGGAACACCGGTATACGCCGGCCGTGTACCGAATAAGATGCTTCCGATCGTTCAGAGCAATTTTAAGGGTGAGGGCGCTCTTGCAGTTCCGGTGGTTACATTTGGTAACAGAAACTTTGATAATGGTTTGATCGAGCTTCGTAATGAACTTGAGAACAATGGTTTCCATACAATCGCAGGCGCCGGCGTGGTATGTGAGCATGTATTCAGCGATAAGCTTGCAGCAGGAAGACCGAACGAAGAAGATTGGACTAAACTTGCAGCATTTGCTGAGGCAGTAGCTGAGAAGGTAAAAGCAATGACAGAGATTCCGGCTCCGATCGCAGTTCGCGGCGATGATCCGGTTGGACCGTACTACACACCGCTCGGAACAGACGGAAAACCGGCTGTATTTTTAAAAGCAAAACCGAAGACAAACGAAGATCTCTGTGACAAATGTGGAATTTGTGCAAAGGTATGTCCGGTAGGCTCCATCAGCGTTGAGAACCCGTCTGAAGTAAACGGTATCTGTATTAAGTGTCAGGCGTGTATCAAGAAGTGTCCGAAAGATGCGAAATATTTTGATGATGCTGCGTTCCTTTCTCATGTAGCAATGCTGGAGCAGAATTACACAAGACGCGCAGAGATCGAAGTATTTGTATAGGGGATTGTGAGAAACGATGTCAAAGAGATTGATCGGCATTACATGTAACTATATGAAATTATGTCCGTCGGCATTTGACGCAGGAATCGGAGCTGCGGATCAAGACTGGCAGTTGATCGCACACGATTATTTGAATGCAATTTGGAGAGCCGGAGCCGTTCCGGTTCTGATCCCGGTGTCTGAAGATGTGGATCATGCACTGGAGATGCTTGATATGGTAGATGGTTTATTGATCAGCGGAGGAAATGACGTTTCTCCAAGCATGTATGATAGACAGGAAACCAAATGTGGAACACTTGATCTAAATCGTGATCGGATCGAGAAAAAGCTTCTCGAAGCAGCACTGGAGAAAAATATGCCGGTGTTAGGAATCTGTCGTGGTATCCAGTTAATGAATGCAGCATTAGGCGGCACATTGCATCAGGATCTTCCGACAGAAGGTTTTACAAATCACACGATTGTTGATAAGGATCGAAATGTCGCAACCCATACCGTGGATGTGAAAGAGAATAGTTTACTTGCGGACATTATCGGAAGTGGAGAACTTGGAGTAAACTCGTTCCATCATCAGGCGATCGATACTCTCGCAAGTGGTCTGGAAGCTGCAGCAGTCACGAGAGAAGGAATTATCGAGTCGGTTTATATGCCGGATAGACAATTTGTATTGGCGGTTCAGTGGCATCCGGAGATGATGTACGATTCAGAACAGCAGCAGAAGATTTTTAAAGCATTTGTGGAAGCTTGTTAATGAGCATGCAAGAGAAAGACATTGGAGGATGAAGCAGATTAAATGGACAAAGAACGCTTTCAAAAACAAGTTGATTTTATTTTAGAGGCAGATAAGGAAAAGAATATCCTGCGTCAGACACATTTGTCCGGCCATGGAAGGCGTGAGAATGATGCAGAGCATGCATGGCATATGGCGATGATGATCTATCTGTTAAAAGAGTATTCCAATGAATCTTTTGATCTGGCGAAGGCGATGATGATGGCATTGATCCATGACATTGTTGAAATTGATGCGGGCGATACGTATGCATATGACGAGGCCGGACTTGCAACCCAGAGAGAACGCGAAGAGGCGGCGGCAGATCGTATTTTTGGATTGTTGCCGGATGATCAGAGAGATGAGCTGAGAGCGTTGTTTGAGGAATTTGAAGCATATGAGACTCCGGAATCCAGAATCGCTCACGTGATGGATAATCTGCAGCCATTACTTCTCAATAATTCCAATGACGGTGGAGACTGGATCGAGCATAATGTATGTAAATCTCAGGTCATGAGTCGTCAGGGAAAGAATTATCTTGGCTCGCGTGAAATCGGTGCGTATACGGAACAGTTGATTAATGAGAATGTAAAAAAAGGAAATATTCGTAATGAATAAAAGAACTTCTGCGATATGGTGATCATTAGACCATATCGCAGTTTTCTTTTATGAAGCAAAGTGGTATAATAATACTACTATTTTGAATGATAATGGAGGTATATGGCTTGAAACGAAAATTTCCATTACAATTCTCAACAACACAGATTATATTGCTCAGCTTTTTGATTCCAATATTTGTCGGAAGTATTTTGCTGGCATTACCGATCAGTTCAGCAAACGGACAGGCGGTTTCATATATTGATGCATTATTTACTGCGACAACCTCTGTTTGTGTAACCGGGCTTGTTACGTTACCGACGTATTCGGCATGGAGCCCTTTTGCTCAGTTCGTCATTCTGATTTTGATTCAAATCGGCGGTTTGGGTGTTGTGACGATCATGACTGGTGTATTATTAAGATTTGAAAAGAAAATCGGAATAGGAGAAAGAATACTATTACAAGATGCATTCAATCTTAACTCGATGTCTGGGATTGTTCGATTTATTAAAAAGGTATTGATAGGCACCGTTCTTGTGGAAGGAATCGGAGCATTGCTGTGCATGTTTGTATTCGTACCGGATTATGGAATTCGTGGAATATGGATTTCTGTGTTCCATGCGATCTCAGCATTTTGTAATGCAGGAATGGATGTGATCGGGGAAAACAGTATGTGTGATTATGCAACGAATCCGATCATTATGTCAGTAACTGCAGTTTTGATTATCTTGGGCGGTATCGGTTTTATTGTCTGGTGGGATGTGCTTTCTATGTTCAAGAGCATGAAAGTGCTCAAAAAGAGATGTTTTCGAATGTTATCTCTTCATAGTAAAATTGCCCTTTCATCGACGATGATACTTCTGATCGGCGGAATGATATCATTCTTTCTTTTGGAATACAATAATCCACTTACAATTGGATCATTCACACTTGCCAATAAGGTACAGGCAGCAGCATTCCAATCAGTAACGACCAGAACGGCCGGTTTTGCTGCGATTCCACAAGAGAATTTAACGAACGCATCCTCGATCATTTCTTTACTTCTGATGTTTATTGGCGGTTCTCCGGTCGGAACAGCAGGAGGTATAAAAACTGTAACAATTGCAGTCTTGATCATTTCAGCATTTGCAACAATTAGAAACAAAGAAGAGACAGAGATTTTTGGGAGACGAATTTCAAAACAGGCGATCAATAAGTCTGTTGCAGTTGCAGGCATGTCCTTTTTGATCATGTTTTTATCAACTGTTCTTCTGGCAGCGGTAACGGATGCCAATGCATTGGATATCGTTTACGAGACAGTGAGCGCAACCGCAACTGTAGGTCTCAGCAGAAATTTGACTTCCAGTTTAAATATGTGGGGCAAACTGATCATTATCTGTACAATGTATCTCGGCAGGGTTGGCCCGATTTCATTGGCAATCGCATTCCAAACAAATAGGGAGAGCAAAAATATAATTAAGAATCCGGTCGAAGAAATTAGTGTCGGTTAAGATGTTTTGGAAAGAAGGACATGCGTATGAATTTAAGACAAACTTATGCAGTATTTGGTTTGGGAAGATATGGAAAAGCGGTAGCAAAAGAACTTGTAAAAAGTGGTGCTGAAGTATTGGCAGTTGATATGGACGAAAATGCAGTGAATGCGGTTGTTGCTGAGATTCCGTATTGCAAATGTGCAGATGTGACAGATCCGGAAGTGATTCGTCAGCTTGGCATCGCAAGTATTGATGTCGTGATCATTTCGATGGCAAGCAATCTGGAAGCATGTGTAATGGCTACGATGCTCTGTAAAGAGGCAGGTGTCAAAACGGTTATTGCAAAATGCTCCAGTGAAATGAACTGTAAGATCCTTAGTAAAGTGGGAGCGGACCGAGTTGTATTTCCGGAGAGAGACTCCGGAGTCCGACTGGCTAAAAATCTTTTAAGCTCAGGTTTTGTGGATATGATCGAGCTATCGAAAGACATTTCAATGGTAGAATTGGAAGTGAAACCAGAGTGGGAAGGGAAGTCGCTGATCGAATTGAATCTTAGAAAGAAGTACTCCGTCAATGTAGTTGCAACCATTCGCGGAACGGAAATTAATACGATCATAGATCCTGAAAAACCTTTAAGCAAAGATGAAACATTGATTGTAATTGGAAATATGACGAAGCTGAGCCAAATGGGATAAAGTGTAATATGGTGAGGGGAACTTGAAAGAAATGAGCGATTATACAGCATATATCAAATCAGTAAATGAGACAAATCCATTCCTGCGCCACAATCATATGCAGGCAGTTCATGTGTCTGAAGAGCGTGCAGTTGTAGAGGCGAAGATGTCAGCAGAACTTCGGAATTCCATGGGCGGAGTCCATGCAGGCCTGATGTTTTCTATGGCAGAGATCGCAGCAGGTCTTTTGGCCAGAAGCAACGGAAGCAAACAGGTAACATTGGATACCACATTTCGTTATCTGAGAAATTCGACAACTGATGGTGTGGTAGAGGCAGAGGCTGTCTATATCAAACGTGGTCGTACGATTACCATGTGTCGCGCATTTGTTCGTGAGCAGGGAAGTGACAAGAACCTTGCGGAGGGTGAATTTAGTTTTTACTGTGTGGGGGAATAGGCAATAAGGCAGTAAAACGATTGATAAATAATAGGGGGAAGCAACATGGAGAATACAAATAATCGAGTAATTAAGGATAGTGGAAGCACAACGGAATTTTCGACAGGTGCACATCGTGATGCCAGAACAGGAAAGGGAAGGATCGATCTGATCCCGTTGGAAGTTGCGTCTAAACTTATGGATGAAGATCCAATTCTCAAGAGCGTGAGAGAGTTCCAGAAGGATGAGAATACAGATCATCTGTATGAGGCACTTAAGTGTTTTTGTGAGAAATATTACGGTAGTGTGATGGAAACCATGTTGTTAGAAGTTGGGATCCATTATGAAGAAGGTGCGAATAAGTACGGTGCCAATAACTGGAAAAAAGGAATGGATAGTTATATCTATATTGATTCTGCTCTTCGTCATTATCTGAAACATAAACGCGGGGATATGGACGAACCGCATGATCGTGCATTTGTTTGGAATCTGTTATGCTGTATTTGGGAGCAGAATTATTCGGAAAGATAAGAAAGAGCGGAAAAGCGTTCCCTACGTGCAGCTATCATTTACGGAGGTGTTTATGAATCAGAAGTATTGGTATAAAGATATGGTGTTCTATCAAATTTGGCCTCGTTCCTTCAAGGACGGAAATGGCGATGGAATGGGAGATTTGATCGGCGTTTATGAAAAATTAGATTATATTCAATCTTTAGGTTGTGATGGTATCTGGTTTTCTCCTCTTTATCCTTCTCCGGGCGTGGATTGTGGATATGATATCTCCGATTATCTGAATATTTCAGAAGAATTTGGCGGAATGGAAGCGTTCCGCAAGGTACTGGAAGGTGCGCATGAGAGAGGTATGAAGGTGATCATGGACTTGGTGGTGAACCACACCAGTACAGAGCACGAATGGTTTAAAAAGAGCCGTCAGAGAATTGAACCGTACACAGACTATTATATTTGGCGTCCGGCAAAAGTTAACGGGAAATTACCGAACAACTGGGATTCTCTGTTTGAAGGGAAAGCGTGGCAGTGGGACGAAGTAAGGCAGGAATACTATATGCATTTGTTTGCCATTGAGCAGGCGGATTTAAACATGGACAATCCTCTGGTGCGCGAAGAAGTAAAGAAAATCCTGAGATTCTGGCTGGATCTTGGTGTAGACGGCTTCCGTGAGGATGTCATTACTTTTATTTCGAAAAAAGAAGGATTGCCGGATGATCATTTTATGCCGGCGTCCAAGGGTATTTTCTACTTTAATCATGGACCGCATCTGCACGAGTACTTGGACGAATTTAAGCGTGATGTATTCTCTCATTACGATTGTATGACGCTTGCAGAAGCACCAATGGTAACACCGAAGACTGCATTAAAATACATCAGTGAAAAAGAAAATCCTGTGCTGGATATGATGATCCAGTTTGCAACTCAGGAGGCAGATTGCTTATTTACTGATTACTATCACATGAAGTTCTCCTTACGCAAGTTAAAGAGAGCATATTCGGAATGGCAGAATGGTTTGGAGGGGAAAGGCTGGAACATGCTCTACATTGAAAACCATGACCATCCGAGAATGGTATCCCGTTACGGAAGTGAAAAATTCAGAAATGAAAGTGCGAAAATGTTGGCAGTATCGTATATGTTTTTAAAGGGAACGCCATTTGTGTATCAAGGTCAGGAAATCGGAATGAGTAACTGGTATCCGTCGGATCCGGAAATGTATGAGGATGTGCAGACACGCTGGCAGTATAACAATGTAGCTACCAAGAAGTCTCTGCAGAAACGTCTGGAGCGTCTCTGGCATGGATCACGTGATTCAGCGCGTACTCCGGTTCAGTGGGACAACAGTGAAAATGCAGGTTTCACAACAGGAACTCCGTGGTTTTATGTGAATGAGAACTATAAAGACGTAAACGTGGCAGAACAGGAAAACGATCCGGATTCTGTTTTAAATTTTTATCGCAAGGTTATTAAACTTCGTAAAAAGTTACCGTGTGTGAAACATGGAGTATACAAAGAACATGACAAGTTGTCTTCTTCTTTGTACATATATTCACGCGAAATGAAAAAACAGAAGATCCTGGTAGTCTGTTCCTTTTCTGAGAAGAATGAGCATTGGAATATGCCGAAGGGATTTGATTTAGAAACATCGAAGCTGATCTTATGCAATTATAGAAAATACAAGGATTCCACACTGAAGCCGTACGAAACGAGGGTGTATTTATGGAATTACAATTAAAGAATTTTCCATAGACATAAGAATGGCGTAATTCATGCTGCAAATAATGTAATGGAGGAATCCTCATTGTGATTGAGAATAATGATATGAAATTGGTCCGTGATGAAAACGGACTGGCGCTCGTGGCAGACGGACAGACGCTGCGTGGAGATTTTACGAAAATGATTCCGAGAGTGAAGCAGGGAGCAATCTCGAAGGAGCTTCTGGCACGTGCTGCGAAGATAAAAGATGCGGATAAGTCTTTAGTGGCGATCGATGCGACAGCCGGACTGGGTGAAGATTCTCTGATCTTGGCAGCAGCCGGATTTCATGTGAAAATGTTTGAGCGCAACCCTGTAATTCACGAACTCTTAGAAGATGCATTGAAGCGTGCTGCAGAAATTCCGGAACTGGCAGAGATTGTTGGCAGAATGGAGCTGAAACACGGAGACAGTGTGGAAGCAATGAAAAATCTCGATTATATACCGGATGTCATTCTTTTGGATCCGATGTTTCCGGAAAGGCAGAAGAGTGCGTTAGTAAAAAAGAAATTGCAGGTGATCCAGAAATTGGAGATTCCATGTGCAGATGAGGCAGAGATGATCTTGACAGCCATGGAAGCAAAACCTAAAAAGTTAATTGTGAAACGACCACCGAAGGGACCGTATCTGGCCGGTTTAAAACCGGATTTTTCGATAGAGGGAAAAGCCGTTCGATTTGATGGTTTTGCCTCACCATATGAGAGACTGGAGAAGTTTCGAAAGACTGTGAATGTAGAAGGATAAAGGATTTATTATTATGGAAATTAGTTTACTGTTACTGGAAAATCTCCTGTCCATGCTGTTGATCGCGATCATTGGTTATACAGTAGCCAGAAAAGGGTTAATGTCGGACAAAGAGTGTGCTGCATTTTCACGTTTGGTGGTTAATATTTTCATGCCGTGCATGATCATAAAGGCAATGCAGATCGAGCTTACAGAGGAAAGAATCAGAGGTTTTGCAGTACTGTTTGTATTTGCACTGATCGTGCATGCAGTTTGGATTGTTCTTGGTAGGATTTTGAACAAGACGATCAAACTGGCAGCAGTAGAAGAGGCGACGCTTATTTACTCAAATGCAGGAAATCTGATCATCCCGCTTGTCAGTGCGTTGTTTGGAGAGGAGTATGTTTTTTATTCCTGCGTATTTACGATCGTTCAGTTGGTGTTTATGTGGACTCACGGTGTTTCATTGATCCGTGCAAGCAACAGTATTGAATGGAAAAAGATTTTACTGAATCCGAATATTCTTTCTGTCGTATTTGGCGCATGTTTGCTTGTGACAAAGCTTCCGCTTCCGAAACCGGTCACATCAGCGATCTCCAGTCTGGGAAGCATGGTTGGTCCGTGTGCGATGCTGATCATCGGTATGACGATCGCAAAGCAGGATTTATTATCCGTGTTTAAGATGAAGCGTGCATATTTTGTGGCGATCGGAAGACTGGTGGTGTTCCCATCGTTAATTCTAGTATTATTGTACTTCAGCGGATATCTGGCGAAGAATCCGGAATCTATGACCTTATTCCAGATCGCATTCCTGGCGGTATCTGCACCGCCTGCAGCCACAGTATCTCAGCTTGCAGTTATGTATGACAAAGATGCAGTAAACGCAAGTATTTTCAATGTAATGGGAGTAGCAGGATGCGTCGTTACGATGCCAGTGATGATGTATTTGCTTCAAATCCTGTTTGCTTAAAAAATGAAAGAAACAGAGTTCCCAAACGTACTTTAGTATGTTAAAATAAACTGACATGTAGATAGTAAGGAGAGAAAACATGGGAAAAGTTTATTTATTAGACTGTACCTTGCGAGATGGCGGTTATGTCAATGACTGGCGTTTCGGTGAAAAAGCGATAAAAGAAATTGGTCGTAAACTGGCTCAGACAGGTATTGAGATGTTTGAAGTCGGTTTTATCAAAGGCGATACATATGATCCTGACCGTGCAGTATATCCGGATGTAGATCACATCAAACCGATGATCCAGCCAAAGGATACCAAGATGAAATATGTGGGCATGGTGGACATGAGTGCACCGATCCCGTTAGACCGTATTCCTCCGTGTGACGGAACATCGATCGATGGAATCCGTGTGATCTTTAAGAAAAGCAAGATCCATGAAGCATACGAATACTGCAAAAGAATTCAGGAGTTGGGTTATTTTATCTCTGTAAACTTTGTAGGTACAGATTTATATACGGATAAGGAATTTATTGAAGGAATCGAACTGTTCAATCAGTTGAAACCGTTTGCTGTTTCCATCGTAGACAGCTTCGGTCTGATCAAGCGGAAACAGTTCCTGCGCTTAGTCTACTTGGCAGACAACAATCTGGCAGAAGGGATCACGTTAGCCTATCATGCACACAACAATCTGCAGCAGGCACTTGGTAATGCAGAGGCATTGGTAGAGATGAACTTGAAACGTGATCTTGTGATCGATGCATGTGTGTTCGGCATGGGACGCGGAGCGGGAAATCTGAACCTGGAATTGTTCGCGGAGTATATGAATGAGAACTACGACACGAATTATAAGATTGAACCGATGTTAGAGATCATGGATGAGTATCTCAATGAGATTCATAAATCCAAATTCTGGGGTTATTCGCTTCCGTTGTATCTTTCTGCGATCAATGGCTGTCATCCGAATTATGCGATTCATCTGGCGGAGAAGGATTCTCTGACTGTAAAATCCTTTAACGAATTATTAAAAGGAATGCCTGATGAACATAAAGCGATCTACACGAAGGATCGTGCAGAGCAGCATTATCGTCAGTACCAGGAGAATTATCTGGACGATAAAGAGGCGCTGAATCGTCTGGCGGGAGAAATCGGTCAGAAGCAGGTAGTTCTTCTGGCACCGGGAAAAGGTCTTCAGGAACATAAAGAAGAGGTATTAAACGTATGTCGAAATGACCATACTGTGGTCATCGCTGTAAACTTCCCGGCAGAGGAGTTTGAACCGGAATATATCTTCAGCAGCAATATGCGCAGATTTGCGAAAATACAGGAACATACAGAAAAGAAATGTATCACGACCTCCAATATGAAGGATTGTCAGAAGAGTGACTTCATGGTAAATTTCTCCAGCTATGCATCCAAAACTCCGGAGATCATGGATAACTCCGGTTTGATGTTATTAAAACTGTTGATCGCGATCGGTGTAAAACAAGTCTCCATTGCCGGTATGGATGGTTATTCTGCATACAGTGGAAATGATTACATTCACCAGAATCTGGTATATGATTTCTCCAAAGAAGCAGAACTTCGCAATCGTCTGATCTCCGAAGAAATGAGAGAGTTGAAAAAACAGATCGAGATTACGTTTATTACGCCAACCAAATACTGTGTATAAATAAAAAACTCGGTTTTTGTCCTTAACGACGATGCGGTCGTTGGAGGACAGAAACTGAGTTTTTGTATTATTTGTCGAGAGCTAACGCCATATTTTTGTTCAGCAGATATGGTCTCAAGTATCCAACAGTGCTGCACATTGGAAGTACATCATCGGAGATTGGAATATTTAACTCATGACGGATATATTGCAGTCTCTGCTGCATGCGTTCCCACAAAGCCGGATACTCTTCCTGAATTTGTTTTTTCAGAGATTCATCAGCCAGTACCACGGTGCTTTCTGCAGAAACACCTGCCATTCCGGACTTAGAAGGAATGATATCAACCTGGAAGATCATTCCGCTTTTTAGTACTTCATAAGAACCTTCGTAGACAGGAGATGAGAGCCATTCTTCTTCTGCAACCAGATGTCCCGGGCAAAGACTCCAATGGTATTCTGACTTTGGAAGAATGGATTCGATCAGATCATAGAGTGCTCCGCCGGTCATTCCGATGTGGATTTTTTCTAACCATGTGGTGTAGGCTCTGTAATATGGGATTGCCAGTTCATCCAAGTAGTTCGCTGCGGATTCCGGGAGTTCTTCTTTCATACGAACAGCGTATCCTGCACGGCTGGATAAACCACCTGCATATCCAACAGTCATAGAGATTGGATCACCAATCTGCACCTTACGAGATGTAGGGAACATATTACCTTTGATGAAACGTTCTCCTGCAGCAGCGATGGTAGTCACACTTGTATGCTGACCATACCGAACCAACCGGTCGCCCAGTTCTAATTCAGATACTCCGATATCCAGCGTGTTCATGGCATCAAGCATGGAATCAGAGGCAAGGGATGCACCATATTCATAATGTGCGATCTCATTTGCATTATTGGTGATCCGGGCACCATCTTCACCAATAAAAAGAGCGGTCTCGTTTGTAATAAGACTTACATCCTCCACAATCGTTCTAATTGCATCTAAAATGAAAGCCGGAATATCAAACATATCTCTGACCGGATCTGATGTACTTGTAAAATGTTTCCATCCAACGATTCCGATCCGTTGATGTTTTGCGATGCCGGCCTGAGTCAGCAATTCCAAGAACGAACAATCATTGCGATTCGGTTGATTTGGAAGTGAGAATAAAGATACATGGATCGGACGGCACTGTAATCTTGCCTTGGAACATTTATTAAGGTTTTCATTTCCAAGCATCAGGACCATGTCTCCGCTTTTATCTAAGATTAACAAAGCTTCTTCAAATCTTGTATAAAATCCCACCAGATAAGAAAAATTATTTCCATGCTCCACATCGCAGTAGATGATCAGTTTATCCAGATTGCGTGCCTTCATGCGGGCAAGAATCTTTTCTTTTCGCTCATACATAGTCTCATCAGTCAGCTGGAGCGGAACAGCATGATCCATCGTCGGACCAGAGACTGTACGATAAGTAATTGTAGAATTCATGTAAGATAGACTCCTTCTCATTCATTAATTACAAGAAACAAAGTATTGGTTCAGCCATTTCATCATGCAGTCCACCCAAGCGCGGTCATATGCGATGTCTGCAGTCATGACTCTTGAGACCTCCGGATTACTTACAGAAAGACCGTGAGCGCCAAATGGGAAAATATGAAGCTCATAAGGAATCTGATATTTGGATAATGCTGTTGCATAGACGAGGCTGTTTGCAACCGGAACAGAAGCATCAGAGGCAGTGTGCCAGATAAACGCAGGAGGTGTATTCTCATTCACATTCTGCTCGCAGGAATGATAACGAACCTCTTCTGCTGAAGGCTCATGTCCGAGGAGATTTAAAATGCTTCCCTGATGAGTGAAACTCATGTCAGCAGTGATGACCGGATAAGACAGGATCGTAGCTGCAACCTGCTTGCTCTCCGGGAAAACTTCACGGATTTCCGGAGTGTCAAATTTCGTTGCATAACTTGCAGTCAGATGACCGCCGGCGGAAAAGCCCATTAAAGCAATTTTCGTTGTATCACAGTTCCATTCGTCTGCGTGCTGATAAATCAGTTCCAGAGCAGCAGCTACTTCTCGAATCTGTGTCGGATAACGATGCGGCTCTGTAGAATAAGTAAGTACAAAGGCATTGAAACCTTGCGGCAGGAAGTGAAGTGCAATGATCTCGGATTCGCGCTGGCTGCAAAAGCCATATCCACCACCCGGACAGATCAAGATACAAGGACGTTTCTGATGTTCTTGTTCCATTTCTGTCATATTAAGCGGAAGATATAATTCAAGTGTCGGATCCGCATGATCAGACCCAAGAAATGGATAAAAATCTTTTAAATGCAGAGTCGTATTTCGCATAATTCATGTACTCCTTTCAAGAGGCAGTTGCAGTTATTATTAGGTATAGTGTATCATTTTGGTTTAATACACGTCAAGAATCACAAGAAAAAGATGAAATTTCGGGATTCTTGTCGAAAAAGGACTTGACGTTTTCATAAAAGTAGTGCAAACTGTTATAGATAGTATTAAAAACTACATGAATGGATTGGGGAATATATATTATGGTAAGAATTATCACAGACTCTTCTACATTATACACCATTGATCAGGCACAGGAAAAAGGCTTTGATTCTGTTCCGTTAAGCATCGTGATCGGTGACTGGGACGGAAAAGATCTCCATATGGATTATGACCGATTCTACGATGAAATCGCAAAAGGTAATCATCCGAAGTCTTCTCAGCCGTCTATTGGTGATGTAGTGGACGCGTTTGAAAAATATCCGGAAGACGAGATTATCAATATTTCCATGGCTGATGGTCTTTCCGGTACATACCAGAGTGCTTGCGGCGCACGTGAGATGGTTGATCACAAGGACAATATCACAGTTATCAACTCCAGAACACTTTGCGGTCCGCATCGTTACATGGTAACAGAGGCACAGAAGATGAAAGAGGCCGGAAAGTCTGCAAAAGAGATCATCGACTGGGTAACACAGAAATCTTTTGAAACAGATTCCTGGCTGATCCCGCAGGACTTCGGCTTCTTAAGAAGAGGCGGACGTATGACTCCGACAGCAGCTGCGATCGGTTCCGTTCTCAAGTTAAAACCGGTTCTCTGCCTGACAGAAGACTGCAAGAGATTAGATAAATTTGCGATCAAGAGAACTTTTTCCAGTGCAGTAAAAGCAATCCTTGACAGCTTAAAAGATAAGCCGTTCGGAAGTGATTACATCTTCTATGTAGTACATGCACGTGCATTTAAAGATTGTCAGACAACCGTTGATCTGATCAAAGAGTACTTCCCGGAAGTAACAATCGAAACATACGAACTGAGCCACGCATTCATCACACAGGGTGGTCCGGCTTGTGTAGCGATCCAGTATATTAAGAAATAATATTTGTGTGTTTAACAGACATAAGACAGAAATGTTTTGTGTCTGTTTTTCTTTGTGAAAATTTCTGTAGAAATTGCAAGAGAATCGAAGGTTATGTTAAAATAGAAATATCGAACATTCAACATAAAGAAAGTGAATAGACAATGGAAGCATTTTATTATAATCAAATGTCGAAGGTAGAACAGGCAGTGTATCATGCGATGAAGACCGGATTTTCAGAAATGGCAACGTCTTTTCTTGTACCGCGTGTGGAAGCAAAAGTATTAGGAGAAGTATTTTTTCGTATGCGTCTGGATCATCCGGAGATTTTTTACGCAGTAAATTTTAAATATCGCTCATATCGAGATTCCAATAATCTGGAGATCATTCCGGAATATTTGTTTGATAAATCAAAAGTGAAAGATCATCAGAAGGCAATGAAATCCCGTGTGGAGAAGTTGATTCGTCCGGCTTCTAAGATGAGTGAAAAGGAAAAAGAGCAGTATATCCATGATTTTATTTGTCAGAATGTCCATTATGATAAATTGAAAAAGGCATATTCACATGTGATCATTGGTCCACTTGGTCAGGGAGTCGGGGTCTGTGAGGGAATTGCAAAGACGGTTAAGATTCTCTGCGACAATCTGGGAATCTGGTGTATCATTGCGATCTCAGAAGCGAATCCGGAGAAGCAGATCAAATATCGTCATGCATGGAACATTGTGCGAATTGATGGTAAATACTATCATCTGGATGCAACATTTGACAATTCTCTGGGCAAAGGCTCTCCGGAAATCCGTTATGACTATTTCAATCTGGACGATTCCAGAATGTTTCGCGATCATGAACCGGTAATCTGGAAGGTTCCGGTTTGCAGCGATGGAGAGCATTTTTATTATAAAGAGAAGAAGATTTCTTTTACAAAAGTGGAAGAAGTGAAGAAACGTGCACTGCAGGCGGCCAAAAAGGGAAAACCGTTTATTTTCCATTGGAGAGGCGGTTATTTGACAAGAGAGATATTAAAGGAGTTATTGGAGGCTCTCACAGAGGCTGCGACAGAAAAAGGAAGATATCTTCGCGTCAGCTTAAACTGGCCGCAATCTGTACTGCATGCAGAATTTTCTGAGATTGTTCCGGAGCAGGCAGTCATAATGGAAGAGGCAAACGAGGGTGAGCAGTTATAGATTTCAGATTCTTTAGACGGAGGTGTGATACATGGGGTTATTTCAGAAGAAAGCACCATTGGAGAAAGAATGGGAACTGTTGATGAAAGAGGAACGGAAATTTCTGCTTTCACGTGCGGAGAAAAAAGATTCTTTTCTTAATCAGAAATTGGATCAACTGGTTCCGGATCAATTGCAGGACACTTTGAATACAGCATTTGCGAAGGCATTTGGTCTGATTTTTGATAAGGGAACCGGAGTGATTGAAAAAACCTATCACAAAGATGAGTTAGAAAGAAATTTTCAGATCAACCAGTTTGCATCAGACATTAGGAAAGACAGAAAATCACTAAAGAAGTTTTCAAAGAAAGCAAAACAATACGGAAATGTGAACATGCTGGTATCGGGAGCTGCAGGAATCGGAATGGGAGTACTCGGTGTGGGGATTCCGGATATTCCGGTATTTATCGGAATGGTCTTAAGATCTGTCTATGAGATTGCTTTGAATTATGGCTATCGTTACGATACTCCGGAAGAACAGTATTTTATTTTGTTATTGATTGAAACCGCGGTTTCTCACGGACGCGAATTGATCGAGCGAAACCGGGAAGTTGATGATTATATCAAAACAGAAGAAATGCCGGATCCATATAATCGAGAGGTCCAGATCAAACTGACGTCTTCTATGTTATCAAAAGAATTACTGTACATGAAGTTCCTGCAAGGTGTTCCGGTTGTGGGGGCTGTCGGGGGAGCATATGATGTGATTTATTTAAAACAGATCACAGAATATGCCAATATCAAGTATAAACGTCGGTTTCTGACAAAAAAGCGGCTGGAATCGTAACATTTTATGTTTACATATTTTTTTAATTATGATATAATCACTCAGTATGAACAAAAATAAAGTCCGGTAGTATGTAAATTTACCGGAGCAGAAAATAAGAAATACGAAAAGGAAGGTTTTTGCAATGGCAACTTTACTTGAAAACTGGAGAGGTCTCGCATACGGCGATGGTCTCGATAATAAACAGCAGGAAAATCTCTGGAGAGGTTACTTCACAATTGAGAAAGGTATCTACGAGCAGATCCTTGCTAACCCGACAGAGGTAGTAGAAGGCACAGTAAAAGAGCTCGCTGAGAAGTATGATACAGAAGTTCTGATCATGACAGGTTTCTTAGATGGTATCAACGAGAGCTTAAAGGGTTACGCAAACCCGATCGAGACAATGGACGAGAACACAGTTGTTAAGATCGAAATCGACCCGGAGAAACTTTACTACAACATGGTAGAAGCAAAAGCTACATGGCTTTACGAGCTTCCGCAGTGGGATGCGATCCTTACAGCAGAGAGAAGAGCAGAGCTTTACAAGGAGCAGAAAGCTTCCGGTACAGTTCGTCGTGAGGCAGTGAAAGTTTACCCGAACGATCCGTGTCCGTGCGGAAGCGGTAAGAAGTACAAAAAGTGCTGTGGCCGCAATAAGTAATGATTTTTGACGGACAAGCCATTACCTGTTAGTTGGGTAGTGGCTTTTTCCTTATTTTAGAATAACTCTCTGGGAGGTCAGATATGGAAGCGTATACCGGTTTTGCAGCTGTTTATGATACTTTTATGGATAACATTCCGTATGCGGAATGGTGCAAGTATCTGACAGGGCTTTTAAGAGAATATGGAGTGAAGGACGGTCTGGTACTGGATCTGGGATGCGGTACAGGAAGTCTTACAGAGCTTTTGGCTGGGGAAGGTTACGATATGATCGGAATCGATTATTCCGAAGAGATGCTGGAACTGGCCATGGAAAAGAAATACGATTCCGGAAAGGATATTCTGTACCTTTGTCAGGACATGCGAGAGTTTGAACTTTACGGTACCGTTGCAGCAGTCGTTTCCATCTGTGACTGCATGAACTACGTTACGGAATATGAGGATCTGACCGAGGTGTTCCGTTTGGTCAATAATTATCTCGATCCTAAAGGCATCTTTATTTTTGATATGAACACAGAGTATAAATATTCTGAAGTTATGGGAGATACGACGATCGCGGAAGACCGTGAGGATTCCAGTTTTATCTGGGAGAACCAGTATGAAGCTGAGGAGAAGATCAATATTTACGATCTTTCTATTTTCGTGAGGGAAGAGGAAGATCTTTATCGCAAGTACCATGAGACGCATTATCAGAGAGCATATTCTCTGGAAGAGGTAAAGGCTGCGATCGAAGAAGCAGGAATGGAGTTTGTGACTGCATATGATGCATTTACAAAAGATGATCCGAAACCGACGAGTGAGAGGATCTATGTGATCGCAAGGGAACGCGGAAAACTTGAAGAGTAAACATTTATCGTTGATAATTGACAGTAGTAATAGAAAGGTTTGAGTAATATGACAGATTATATTATCCGTGCAACGGCTGCTGATGGTCAGGTTAGAGCATTTGCGGCTGTGACAAGAGAGATGGTTGAAACTGCCAGAGAATTTCACAATGCCAGCCCGGTAGCGACTGCAGCGCTTGGCCGTCTTCTGACAGCAGGCGCGATGATGGGCGTTATGATGAAGGGAGAAAAGGACCTTCTGACACTTCGTATCGAATGTCAGGGACCGATCGAAGGCCTGATCGTAACTGCAAACGCAGCAGGTGATGTAAAGGGTTACGCATTTAATCCGGATGTGATGCTTCCGGCGAATGAGCAGGGCAAATTAGACGTTGGCGGAGCGCTGGATCTCGGTGTACTTAGCGTAATTAAAGATATCGGTTTAAAAGAGCCGTACATTGGCCAGACAATCCTTATGACCAGCGAGATCGCAGAAGATTTAACATACTACTATGCAAACTCTGAGCAGATCCCGTCTTCCGTAGCACTTGGTGTACTGATGAATAAGGACAATACCGTTCGTCAGGCAGGTGGATTTATTATCCAGCTTCTTCCGGGAGCAACAGATGAGATGATCGACATGCTTGAGAAACGCCTTGGCGAGATCACTTCCATTACTTCTCTTTTAGATGCAGGAAAGACACCGGAAGAGATTCTGGAATATCTTCTTGGCGATTTTGGCCTTGAGATCCTGGATAAACTTCCGACAAGATTCCATTGTGACTGTACAAAAGATCGTGTGGAAAAGGCTCTGATCAGTGTGGGAAGAAAAGAACTTCAGGAAATGATCGACGATGGAAAGACAGTCGAGTGTGGATGTCAGTTCTGTAACAAAGTGTACACATTCGATGTAGAAGAATTAAAAGATATGCTTGCAAAAGCAATCAGACCATAATTCAATCAATAACAAAAATGGGCTGTTGCGAAACACATCGTCTCGCAACGGCCCATTTTTCTAATCCCGTTTGCTGCACTATATTTATACTAACCCTGATTTACATGTTTAGATAAATGGTACAATGAGGAACGGCAGATTATAATTTGGTTACGTTTACTGCCTGCGGTCCTTTAGCTCCTTCGATCACGTCGAACTCAACTTCTGCACCTTCGTCCAGAGTTTTGAAGCCTTCCATGTTAAGACCGGAGTAATGAACGAATACATCGTTTCCAGCTGCGTCGCAGATGAAACCGTAACCCTTCTGGTTATTGAACCACTTAACTGTACCTTTCATGTTTGATACCTCCGAATAAATTACATGCTATAGTATTTACTATAGCTTGCATTTAAGATACCATATTTTGGAGGCAATGTCAAATCGAATCGTGTGAAAGATTTCGCAATTTATTTGAAAAAAGGTGGAAAAAGATTCGTAATGAGGAAAGATAAATTGAATTTTCAAGACAAAAAGAGAAACAATGCATGGAAGCATTTTATAACAATCACTCAACATAAATGGGTTGTACTGAAGGGATGTTTCGGTGTAGGGCTTTATAAACAGGGTTTGCTCCATGATCTTTCAAAGTATACTTGGGAAGAATTTAAGACCGGAGTTCAATACTATCAAGGCAACAGAAGTCCAAATGCAGCAGAAAAAGAAGAAAAGGGATATTCCTCTGCATGGCTGCACCATAAAGGCAGAAATAAGCATCATTTTGAATACTGGATGGATGTCGGTATGAAAGAGCAGAACTGGAAAGTGATCGGCGTGAAGATGCCGGTTAATTATCTGGTGGAGATGGTCATGGATCGTATTGCTGCATGCAAGATCTATCAGGGTAAGAATTATACAGACGATATGCCGTATGCTTATTTTGCGCGCAGCAAAGACTATATCACTATGCATCCGGAAACAAAAGCGATGCTTGAAGAAATCTTGCTGATGCTTAAGGAAAAAGGTGAGAAAAAGACGTTTGCATATATTCGAAAGCTTTTAAAGCAGGGAACGTATTAATAAGACAAAAGAAAACCGCCCGTGCGGTCAGCGTTGCAGCTGATCAGCGGGCGGTAAAAATATCTTTTAGAAGTCTGTGGATGTAACGATTCAGCGTTTCACTGTCTGAAAAACAATCCGGACAGAATTCAAAAAAGCAGGTTTTATCTTTGCATGAATTTTTAAAATCCGGAGTCCAAAACGGTTCCGGCTGAGGAAGGAAGGTTCCGGATTTCTTTGTGTAACAGGTTTCCTTAGTCGCTTTTACCTTTGCATCCCGGTCTACGTATTCTCCGACACTTTTATGAATGGCAGTGTCTTCGTAGATCAGATAATAGTAATCTTTGTAGTTTGGATAGAAATACTTCAAAGTTCCCTCGTAAAGACGAATGGAAAGGGTTAGCATGTTCTTGTCTGCTTTTAAGGTATAGGAAGGAATAGAAGCACCTATGGATATCGGTAAGCATGTGGACTCATCACAGCAGAGAGTAAGGAGCAGTCTTGGTGATTCACCGGACGCTTTTTTCATTTCTATAAGAGAAAAGTCCTGATTAAAAAAATCTGCATAGTGCAGGATCGGAAGAAGCTGCGGCATACCTTTCAGATCATCCTCATTGTGCAGAAGCAATAATTTTAAAAGATAAGGATCTTTTGTCTGCAAATATTCTGCAAAGACTTCGATCAACTGTCCGCCGGTGTATTTGTCGTCTCGGCTGATGCCAAGGAATGCTTCAATAGATTTCTGCTTAAGGTTTTCGAGTCCGAGATGTTTTTTATAAGGTTTGATCCGCTTGTAAATATCGATGCTTTCCAGATGATCGAATGAATGAGGCAGTTTTAAT
>JAZRLX010000290.1:0-6834 GCA_045647085.1 Pilosibacter sp. | reverse complement strand
CATCCGATATATCGATCCATTGTGCATCAGGGCACAGCGCATGAAGACGCGTCACAAATTCAGATGTGTAGGGTAAGTTGCAGCAATCGTCTTTTTTGACAGACCAGCGCATAGCTTCTTTTGTGGCATATCGATACACTTGTAAAAGCTTACTTTACGATCAAGTGTGTGGGATACTTCTTAAACAATAAGATTCCGGGAGACAAGGTATTTGCTTATCTGGAAGGAGCAGTAAATTCCAGCTCCGAGATTCGAAAAGTTCCGGAAATCTACCTCCTTGCACTGACAAAGTTCTATTCCGGTCTTCCATCTTTAAACGAAGAGCAGAAAGTACTCTGCAAGCGTGTGATGTCTTTCCTGACCGATCAGGGGATGATCTTTGCTTATTTTAAAAAGCTGGCTCCTTATGCAGATATTCCGGGCGATATCATGGACAAAGAGATCATCGAGTATCACGGTTCTCCATATGGACGCCCGATCCTCAGAGTCCGCATTTTACCTGACGAGGAAACATTCAGCGAAGAAGAGCTTCGCATGGTCTATAAGGGAATCTACATTCGTCAGAAACTGCTTTTTGAGGGTGAGATCCTGGAGTATGAAGTTTACGAAGAAGAGAATGGAGTTCTGGTAAAGAAAGCCGAAGGTGAGCTTTCCTGTACCGAGGTTCCTGCGGGAGATAAGAGAAACCGTTTCTCCTGCCTCAATGCGATGACTCTTCATCTTCAGACAAAAGATGACCGGAAATTAAAAGAAACGATGACAAAATATGTAACCGACAATCTGGCAGTGGAAAAACTGTTCCCATTGGCGTAAATTAGGGGAGAACCTGAATGGAAAAGTTAATAATCGGAATCGACTTGTGCGATACCTACACCCAGGTCTCTGTTCTGGGCCGTGAGGATGTGTGGTCCCTTCCTACTGTCATTTGCAGAAAAAAGACTATTGAAGAATGGTGTGTCGGTGAGGAAGCGTATAAATACACACTGGTGGGAGAGGGCGTCATTGTAGACAAGCTGTTAAGTCTGGCTTTGAAAGACGGCACCTCAACGATCGCACAGGTGAAATATGATGGTGCAACACTGCTTCGAAAGTATTTGGAGAAGGTGTTGGAGATGGTCTGCGCCGAGTATCCGGGTGTTCCGGTTGCTCAGGTGGTATTTGCACTGAAAAATATGGAAATGAAGCTGATGGATGAACTGATGGGATGTGCAGAATATCTTGGTATTCCGAGAGACAATGTGCACATTGCAAGTCATACAGAGTGCTTTGTATATTATGTCCTGAGTCAGCGCCGCGATGTATGGGGCGGTCAGGTCGGAATGTTCGCATTGTCTGAGGAAGATCTCAGATACTACGAGCTGAAAGTGGTCCGCGGACCGAGACAGGTGACTGCAATCGCAGAACATCAGGAGTTAGAAGAAGGATTTAGTCTGAATGTATTAGACACTGCATCCGGATCCAAGATGGCAGACAAGATCCTCTGTGCCTGTTCTGACAGGATGATGCAGAAAAAACTATATTCTTCTGTATTCTTGACAGGAAAAGGATTTTCAAGAACTGATTGGGCGCCGGATTTCATGAAAAAAGTCTGCAACAGAAGACGTGTGTTTGTGGAGCCGACACTATTTGCCAAAGGGGCGGCTTTAAAGGCAGAAGATTATCTGCATGAGCGCACCTCTTATCCGTTTGTCTGCATTTGCGAAGGCAAACTAAAATCTACCGTGGCGATGGAAGTTGTGAAACACGACACAAAGGTGCAGATGGCTCTGGCTGTAGCCGGAGAAAGCTGGTATGAGGCAAGAAGCGTTCTGGAAGTCATTTTGGACAATCAGGATGAGATCGAGCTTACGATTCTACCACATCACGATCCGAAGCAGAAACGAATCGTGAAGATCCCGCTGGAAGGTTTCCCGAAGCGTCCGAACAAAACAACGAGGATCCGCATTGCGGCAGGATTTTTAGATGAAAAGACCATGGTCATCAAGATCGTGGATCGTGGATTCGGTGAGCTATTCCCGAAGAGTGACGTGGAAATCCGGCAGGAGGTGATGGTATGAGTTTGATCTTATGCAGACAGGAACCGGTAACCTCTCCGTATTATATTGAAGAACTGGGTGTTCACATCTATTCCTCCCAAGAGCTGGCGTATGTAATCTACAATCATCCGCTTCTGGTGATGGAAGGCTTTGTGGATGGTCGTCTGGCGGAATTTATCCGTTCTGAGCTTCGTATGCCATTTCTTGCAGAGCGTATGGATAAATGGATCGACGGCCGCGGAGTATCCGATGAACTGTTATTTTTGATCTTGCAGGAAACCTCGTATTATACTCCGCAGGAACAGGCAAGATACCGTCAGCTTGTGACGAATTTAAGAAAAATCTCTGTGGATGAATATGCGAAGCGCAGAGCCGATTATTTCTACGGTCTGGGATTGTACGGAAAAGCAATCTCCATGTATGAAAAGATCCTGGAATCTGCGAAAGAGAAACATTTGTCCGGAGAGTTTAAGAGTAAAATCTGGAACAACATTGCGGCTTGCTATTCGAAGCTGTTTTGCTACCAGAAAGCCATGTATGCATACGATTGTGCATGGAACGAAAAGGCTGAGAAGGCATACCTGAAGCGTATGTATTTCCTGACTTTGATGGAACCGGAGCTGGAGTTAAAAGATCGATTTAAAGAACTGATCGCCAAAGAGGATACCAGTGTATGGGATGTAGAAGCTCAGGGGATCATTGACGAAGCGACGGGAGCCGGTGCCGTTGTGAAGCTGGGACAGCTGTTTGAAAAAGATCCGCTCAAGAGGATCGCAGGAGCCGGAGAGCTGGTGAACGAGTGGAAGGGACAGTATCGCAAGATGATGTAAAAAGCCTTGACAATCGGTTGGAATTTTAATATTATTTACTTTGTATATGTAAATGCTTAGAGGAAGAGGAGTATGTTCAAGTGCACCGACAGAGAGGACCGCTCATTGGCTGGGAGGTGGTCCGGGAAGGCGTGAACAGAAGGTAGCTTCGGAGCTGAAACGGTGAAATCGGGAGTACCGAGTGTAGCTGTTTCCGGTTGGGAACCGTTAAGAACCCGGAGAGATTGCTGATTTATGGTCGAGACAGATAGTCGGACATAGAGCAGTGAAAAAAGGTGGTAACGCGGTAATTCGCCCTTTGTATGGTAACATGCAGAGGGCGTTTTTTATTTCATTACATGCATGACAGATATGGAGTGATCAATATGATGCGATTGAGACCTTACAAACCCTCCGACGCAGATAAACTCTTGTCCTGGTGGACAGAGGTTCCGGAGGAAATCTTCGTGATGTGGAGCAATGGTAAGTTTGAGTATCCGCTGACCATGGAACAGCTGGAGGATTATTTTCAGACCTGGTGCGTGGATGAGGAGAACGGCTGGCTGATGACAGCACTGGATGAAGCAGGCAATCCGGTGGGACATTTCATCATGCGTCTGGCAGACTATGAATCAGAGAGTATTCGGTTTGGCTTTATTATCGTAGATCCAAATGCCAGGGGCAAAGGATATGGAAAAGAGATGATCCGTCTGGCTCTGAAATATGCTTTTGAAGTGCTGGGGATGAAGCGTGCAACGCTGGGAGTTTTTGAAAACAATCCGTCTGCGAAAGCGTGCTACGAATCAGTTGGTTTTACTGCAAAAGAGTATGTGGCTGATTATCTGGTCTACAAAGGAACCACCCATGCAGCATACGAAATGGAGGCCGTGAACCATGGCTAAAAAAGAGAAACAAGTACAGGGAAGCTGCGAGTCCTGTGCGTACTATACCTACGATGAAGAATATGAATACTATGTCTGTGAAGCCAATTTGGATGAGGATGAGATGTCTGCATTTTTAAGAGGTGCGGAGTTTGCCTGTCCGTTTTATCGATTGGGCGATGAGTACGCGATCGTACGAAAACAGATGTAAGGAGGCAGTCTTTGAAGATCAGAATGTTTGGGATGCTGGCGGTCAGTATCCTGGCTCTTGCTCTTTCCGGCTGCAAGGACGGCAGCGAAACAAAAGGAAAACCGGAACCACATATGGAACTGTGGCAAGCTCCGGATGGTTCTTTCACGATCCCATTAAATGGAAATGAATGGAAAGTGGAAGAAGAGTCCAATGGAGAGTACCATTTTCTGAATCACAAGAACGAAAAGTTCTCGTTTTCTATATCAAAGTGGGAGGGTTTACAATTTCCGGCGGACTTTGATTATGATGCGTATTATGCAGGGTATGTGAATGATATCCGTATGGAATTTCCGGATGCAGCGGAGACCGGCATTGAGATCACATCGCTGGATGAGACAGATGTGATCCAGATGGGAGTTCAATATCAGGTGCTTGAAGCGCTATGTCAGGTAATGACCAGTATGATCGCGATCCCGGACTCGGATGACACATTATGTTTTGTTGCGATTTATCCTGCAGAAAACAGTAAGGAGCAGGAAACAGAGTTTAAGAATATCGTCACAGGAATTCGATTTGAACATGAAAATGAGTAACTGTTGCGAATAGAGAATGAAAAAAGAGAAGGAGAATTTATAATGAAAGAACTGGAAAAGACCTATAATCCGGCGGACATTGAAGAACGCCTGTACCAGAAATGGCTGGACAATAAGTACTTCCATGCAGACGCTGAGCGTGGCAAAAGAGAAGGCAAGAAGCCGTTCACAATCGTAATGCCGCCGCCGAACATCACAGGCCAGCTTCACATGGGTCATGCACTGGATAATACAATGCAGGATATCCTGATCCGTTATAAGAGAATGCAGGGCTTTGAGGCTCTCTGGCAGCCGGGTACAGACCACGCGGCGATCTCTACAGAGGTTAAGGTTATTGACAAACTGAAAAAACAGGGAATTAACAAAGATGACCTTGGCCGTGAAGGTTTCTTAAAAGAAGTTTGGGCATGGAGAGATGAGTACGGTTCCAGAATCGTACAGCAGCTTCATAAGCTCGGTACTTCCGCTGACTGGGACAGAGAGCGTTTCACTATGGACGAAGGATGTTCTGATGCAGTATTAGAAGTATTCACAAAATTATATGAAAAAGGTTATATCTATAAAGGTTCCAGAATCATCAACTGGTGTCCGGTATGTCAGACATCCATTTCTGACGCTGAGGTTGAGCATGAAGAGCAGGATGGTTTCTTCTGGCACATTCAGTATCCGATCATCGGTGAAGAAGGCCGTTTTGTAGAAGTTGCTACTACACGTCCGGAAACAATGCTCGGTGATACAGCAGTTGCTGTTAACCCGGAAGATGAGAGATATGCAGATCTCATCGGTAAGATGTTAAAACTTCCGCTGACAGACAGAGAGATCCCGGTTATCGCTGACTCCTACGTTGATAAAGAGTTCGGTACAGGCTGCGTAAAGATCACACCGGCACATGACCCGAACGACTTCGAGGTTGGTAAACGTCACAACCTTCCGGAACTTTGCATCATGAACGACGATGCGACAATCAGTGCAAAGGGTAAATACTTCGGTATGGACCGTTACGAGGCCAGAAAAGCGATGGTAGAAGACCTGAAAGAAATGGGTCTCCTTGTTAAGGTTGTTCCGCATCCGCACAACGTTGGTACACATGACCGTTGCGGCGCAACAGTTGAGCCGATGGTAAAACCGCAGTGGTTCGTTAAGATGGAAGAGATGGCAAAACCGGCGATCGAAGCTCTCAAGAACGGTCAGTTAAAATTCGTTCCGGAAAGCTACGGTAAGACATACCTTCACTGGTTAGAGGGTATCCGTGACTGGTGTATCTCCAGACAGATCTGGTGGGGCCACAGAATCCCGGCGTACTACTGTGAAGAGTGCGGCGAGATGGTAGTTGCTAAGACCTGTCCGGAAACATGTCCGAAGTGTGGTCATACACACTTCAAACAGGATGAGGATACACTGGATACATGGTTCTCCTCCGCATTATGGCCGTTCTCCACACTTGGATGGCCGAAGAACACAGCCGAGTTAGAGTACTTCTACCCGACAGACGTTCTCGTAACAGGTTACGATATCATCTTCTTCTGGGTAATCCGTATGGTATTCTCCGGTATCGAGCAGACTGGTGAGTGTCCGTTCCACACAGTCCTGATCCACGGTCTGGTACGTGACTCTCAGGGCCGCAAGATGAGTAAGTCCCTCGGCAACGGTATCGATCCGCTCGAGGTTATCGACAAATACGGCGCAGATGCTCTCCGTATGACTCTGCTCACAGGTAACTCTCCGGGAAATGATATGCGTTTCTACTGGGAGCGTGTTGAGGCAAGCAGAAACTTTGCAAATAAAGTATGGAACGCAAGCCGTTTCATCATGATGAACATTGAGAAGGCACAGGCTGCAAACGTACAGCTTTCCGACCTTACAATGGCTGATAAATGGATCCTTTCCAAGGTAAATGCCCTTGCGAAAGAAGTAACTGACAACATGGACAAGTACGAGTTAGGTATTGCTGTTCAGAAAGTTTATGACTTCATCTGGGAGGAATTCTGTGACTGGTACATCGAGATGGTAAAACCGCGTCTCTGGAACGATGAGGATACAACAAAGGCAGCAGCTCTCTGGACATTAAAGACTGTTCTGATCAACTCCTTAAAACTCCTTCACCCGTTCATGCCGTTCATCTCCGAGGAAATCTTCTGCAACCTTCAGGATGAGGAAGAGTCCATCATGATCTCCAACTGGCCGGAGTTTAAAGAAGAGTGGAACTTTGCAGCAGACGAGCACGCAGTTGAGACAATCAAGGAAGCAGTTCGTGCGATCCGTAACGTTCGTACTTCCATGAACGTACCGCCGAGCAAGAAAGCAAAAGTATTCGTAGTTTCC
>JAZRLX010000289.1:0-8897 GCA_045647085.1 Pilosibacter sp. | reverse complement strand
TGTAATGGAGTCTGCGTATACGAGACCGCCTTTTAACATATTACCGTTGTTGTAAGCTTCTAATTTATCAGCTGTGAAGTACTCATCGCCGAGACCGGAAAATCTCTTGATTGTGTTCACATCCCAAACGCCCTGGAATTTCAGGTTGTGGATTGTCATAACAGACTTCATATCTTTGAAGAATTCGCCTGCACCGAAACGTCCCTTTAAGTATACCGGGATCAGACCTGTCTGCCAGTCATGACAGTGAACAACATCCGGCTGCCATCCGATTACCGGAAGTGCAGAAAGAGCCGCCTGACAGAAGAAGGAGAATTTCTCCAGATCGTGGTACTGGTCGCCGTACGGCTTGCTGCCCCAGAAGTAGCTTTCATTATCGATAAAATAGAATGTAATACCATCATGAACGTACTGAAGAATACCAACATAACGGCTCTGTCCGAGATAATCCATATAGAACTGATCTACGAATTCTAATTTCTCAAGGAATTTCTCTTTGATGCAGAGGTATTTCGGAATCATAACACGAACATCATACTGTTCTTTGTCAAAGCATTTCGGCAGGGAACCTACAACGTCTGCCAGACCGCCTGTTTTAATAAACGGAACTGCCTCAGAAGCCACAAATAAAATCTTTTTCATATTTGAAACCCATCCTTCCCAAATTTTATAAACTTTTATAGCCGCAAAATACTGTTGCAGCTTAATTTACAATCGGTATAAGTATACCATATTTCATAACATTTAGAAAGTGGGTCTGATAAATTTATTTGCTAAATTCTTTTGTAGTCCAGTCGGATCTTATCTGAGATCAATGCGATAAATTCCGAATTGGTCGGTTTTCCTTTCCCTCCGCTGACCGTATATCCGAACAGCGCATGGATCGTTTCCATTTTCCCCCGACTCCAGGCAACTTCGATCGCATGTCGGATCGCACGTTCCACACGGCTGGCCGTGGTCTGGTGCTTCTTAGCGATCGTCGGATACAAAATTTTTGTTACAGAAGAAAGCATTTCCGAATCCTGCACGGACATAATGATCGCATCACGAAGATACTGATATCCTTTAATATGCGCCGGGATCCCGATTTCATGTAACATCTGCGTCACATCCGTTTCCAGATTCTGTTCCATATAAGCTTCTTTATCGAGATATGGAACAATCTTCCGTTCCTTGGATCCTCCACTGATCTGCATATTTTTCATTCTGCCTTTGCTGACACGATTGATCTTATCCATCAATACATCTTTGCTGAATGGTTTCATAATATAATAATTGGCGCCGAGTCGAAATGCATCTTCCGTCACATCCTGACTGCTGGCCGCGGTTACCATGATAAATGAAGGAAATGATTTCATCTGTGTGTTATTCCGTACCTTCTCCATGACCGAAATTCCGTCGAGCCTTGGCATGATCACATCCATCAGCACGATATCCGGATTGGTTCGTACGATCATATTGTATGCATCCTCGCCATTATCCGCCTTACCAACCACACGGATCCCGTCTTCTTTTTCCAATATTTCCCCCAACAGATTTAATGTCTGTCTGTTATCATCAGCAATCGCAATTGATAATTCTGCCATTTTTCTCCTCCTGAGCTGTCATAATGATTCTTAATGTATCAATTATAGTCGCTATTAGAGAGAAGCCGCAATGCAAATCGGGCGCAAGTTTCGACAGGGGACGACAGAGAGGATACTTACGGAAATAGAGGTTTACCGAATCACTCTTACCTTAAACACCCCCTGAATCTTCCTTAAATGCATGATCACTTCATCATTTACCACATCTTCCAGATCAAGGAGCATATATGCGTACTGACCTCGGCTCTTATTGGTCATGTGATTGATATTCAGACCATATACAGCCAAAATTCCGGTTACCTGGCTGATCATATTGGGGATATTTGCGTGATGCACTGCGATCCGAGCCACGTCGTTGCATACGCCCATGTCGCAATTTGGATAGTTGACAGAATTGTGGATGTTACCATTTTCCAGATAGTCCCTCAGTTCATCCACTGCCATCCTCGCACAGTTGTCTTCGGACTCTTCTGTCGAAGCGCCGAGGTGCGGGATCGTGATCACGCCTTCCATGGAAACGGTTTTCGCGTTTGGGAAGTCTGTTACATATTTTTTCACTTTTCCATTCTTTAATGCTGCTTCCATATCATCATCATTGACCAGAAGATCGCGGGAGAAGTTTAAGATCACAACACCGTCTCTCATCTTGCCAATGGATTCCATGCAGATCATATGCTTTGTGGAATCCAAAAGCGGGACATGAACGGTTATATAGTCACATTCTCTGTAGATCGTATCGATATCCAAAATATGTTTCACAGCTCCGGACAATACCCAGGCAGCATTGACGGAGATAAACGGATCATAACCGTAAACATCCATTCCCAGTCCAACCGCTGCATTGGCAACTTCACACCCAATAGCTCCAAGACCGATGACACCCAGTTTCTTTCCTTTGATCTCACAGCCACCGAAAGTCTTTTTTTCTTTCTCCACCTTCTTTTCTATATACGGATCATCTTTTCGGACGCGGCACCATTCAATACCGCCCAAGATGTCTCTGGATGCCAGCAAAAGACCTGCCATGACCAGTTCTTTTACACCATTCTTGTTGGCGCCCGGTGTGTTGAATACCACGATGCCTTTTTCTGTACATTTGTCTAACGGAATGTTATTAACACCTGCTCCGGCTCGTGCGATCGCATGAAGACTGTCCGGAAGTTCCATATCATGCATCGATGCACTTCGGACTATAATTCCTTCCGCTTCCACCGGCTCTGCAACTTGCACATATTCATCGGTCAAGCATTCCAGACCACAATCCGCAATCGTATTTAAACAACAGATTTTCCTCATCCTGCTATGCCTCCTGTTTTCCGTGTTGGGCTTCGAATGTCTTCATGAATTCTACCAGTTTTACAACTCCGTCCTCTGGCATTGCATTGTAAATGCTGGCTCTCATGCCGCCCACGGAGCGATGACCTTTCAGATTCACAAAACCGGCCGCATCGGCTTCTTTTATAAACAACATATCCATCTTCTGATCTCCTGTTACGAACGGAACATTCATAAGGGAGCGGTCTTTCGGAGCTGCAGTTCCGTGAAATAACTTGCTGTTGTCCAGGAAATCATACAGGACTTTTGCCTTACGTTCATTCTTTACTTTCATAGCCTCCAGGCCGCCCTGGTTCTTGATCCATTGAAATACTTTTCCACAAATATAGATTCCATAACACGGCGGCGTATTATAAAGGGAGCCTGCGTCTGCCTGTATCTTGTACTGAAGGATGGTTGGTGTTTCCGGAAGCACATCGTCTGTCAGCAAATCTTCACGGATGATCACAATGACCACTCCCGCCGGGCCGATATTCTTCTGAACACCGCCGTAAATCAGACCATACTTCTCCACATCCATCGGTTCTGACAAGAAACAGGAGGAAACATCAGAAACCAAGATCTTTCCTTTTGTATCGGGAAGTTCACGGAACTTGGTTCCGTAAATGGTATTGTTCTCGCAAATATAAACATAATCTGCATCCTCATCGATCGGAAGATCCGAGCAATCAGGAATGTAGCTGAATGTTTTATCTTCACTGGAAGCAAGTGCTACAGACTTCCCATACTTAGAAGCCTCTTTCCATGCCCTCTTCGCCCACTGACCGGTAATGATATAGTTGCCGACACGATTTTTCATCAAATTCAACGGAACAGCTGCAAACTGCTGGTGTGCACCACCCTGAAGAAATAACACTTTATAATGATCCGGGATCTGCAGCAGATCACGCAGATCCTGTTCTGCTGTTTCTATGATTTCTTCGAACGGTTTAGAACGATGGCTCATCTCCATCACAGACATTCCTGTTCCGTTATAGTCCAGCATTTCTTCTGCTGCCTCTCTCAAAACTTCCTCCGGAAGGACAGCCGGACCGGCTGAAAAATTATAAACTCTCACACAAGTTCTCCTTTCGCTTTTTATTTGGTCACATAAAAACTCGCAAACTTGTATCTATTTATCTAAGATGTTATGCAAACCCAAATAAAAAAGTGCAGGATTTTTTGACAAATCCTACACTCATCTTATCCTTAGATATTCATCTGCCGGTACTTTTCACACCGCATCTTCAAATAAAAATCTCGCCCAGGATCTCTGATCAAAAAACCAGAGTCCTAGGCGAGATTGAAAGGTCAATAAAAGATGTAACAAAAACGCCCCCCATGTAAGGACTTTCGGAGGTATCCTAAAATACAAAAAGAACGTTTTTGTTACGATGTAATCATAACACGAACGTTCTTTTCACGCCCCACCTTTTCGGGTAGTTTTTTTCATATATCCTACCCGTTCATTGGTTTCGTACTATTCTTATGGAGTTCTGTCCAATAAGCATATTCACTCTTTTTCGACATCTCCATGGCATTTTTTAATTCCACACGATTTTTAATATTAAGCTTTTTATATATATTGGCCAGATGGTATTTGACTGTATTGGGACTAATGAACATCTGCTCAGCAATCTCTTCGTTTTTAAAACCAAATGCTGCCAGTCGTGCTACTGCCTGTTCCTTTTCTGTTAACGGTTCTCTGAACACCGACTCGGACATTACCGTACGGATCACTTCCAGCTTTAACGGATATTCTCTGGAGAATTTGCGATATCCCTTTACCGAGGCCTCACCCAACGGTTCGATCACAGGAATGAGGTTTTCACCCAGAGTTGGAAAAAACTCCGCACCAAACATCCAAAGACGGTCCGGAGCCAGCCTTTTGACTGCCTCACTGAGATACCTGGCTGTACGTTCCTGATCCCCGATCTCACACCACGCACTGGCTTTGTACAGCCAAAGATAACTGTCATAGAGCATCATCTGATCCAGTCCATAAAGCTTGGCAGCGATATCCACGCTGTTGATCACACGATAAAAATCTGCATCATACAACAAATACTCTGTATACGTAAGCCACACAAGCGGGAATGCTTCATAAGTGACATGATCTTCCACAAGGCGGTATCTGCCCTCATCGGAAATTGCTCCAAACTTGCCATTCTGAATCCAACGGGGAACTCCGGACATCAACCCAACGGACATCTGGATCTTACTCTTGATACAGGCCGCAACTTCTCGGACCACACGATCCTCATGATTCTGCATACCGCAAATGAACGTAAAATACTGATTCCACATAACCGGATCACTCAAATGGATCGCCAGACGGGCTTTATATTCAGCCACGCAGATCTGGTCCAGCACATTTCCGCATTTTTTAGCACTGCCTTCTGCCTTCAACAAATAGCGCTGCGCTTTTTCAAATTCAGCACGGTAGAAGGCAAGCTGTGCATAGTACAGCTGATCACACCGACTGACACCTTCCAGCAGCGAATCGTAGAGTTCCATCATGCGCTCCAGTTTTTCTCCGATCTGATCTGCTGTCCCGGGCTCTTTTAAAAACATAAATAATGGTCCGTATACTTCTGTATAGAAGCATGTGGCATATGGGACGATCTTAGAACGACCTGCGATCAACTTTCTGGCTTTCTCCAAATATGGAATTGCCTGATCCGGCTCCGTAAACCAGCGCATCGACATCAACAGGTTCCATTCACCTTCCAGCTCCGGAAACTGATCTGTCTGATCCAATTCACAACGTACCTCTTCCAGATGCGTATCAAGTTTTGCCGCATCTCGTTCTTTTATACTCTGAAGCACTCTTTTAAGGTGCGAAAAGAGTTCCTCATAACTGCACACAAACATACCCCTCTCTGTGCATAATAAGATCAATGCGTTCTCTTACCTTATAATTCACTTGCAAACATATGTAAATTTAATGTTTTAGATAAATATTCCAGCATCTTCTGACCGGCAATGCTATTGCCCTTCTCATCGAGAGCCGGACCATAAATACCGATACCCATACGTTTTTCAACAACTGCAAGGATTCCTCCGCCAACACCACTCTTAGACGGGATGCCAACACGAACCGCGAACTCACCGGAACCGTCATACATACCACATGTCAGCATGATCGATTTCACCAGTCTTACTGCCTCTGCATCCATCAGACGTACACCTGTTTCCGGATGTCTTCCTCCACTGGCGAGAACAAGTCCCAGATTTGCAAGACTTTCCGCAGTGATACTCAAAGAACACATCTTGGTGTAAAGTTTTAAAGTTTCTTCTACGTCATGTTCCAAAATGCCTTTACTCTGTAAAAGATATGCGATCGCACGGTTTCTCGCACAGTGAGACATCTCAGATTCATATACGGTTTCATCCATTACGATATTCTGATCCATGCAGACACGTCTCGCATACGTCAACATATCCTCAAATGTAAAGTCTGCAACCAGATAACCGATGGTCGCCAGAGCACCTGCATTGATCATCGGGTTAAATGGTTTATTGCTCGCCATATCCAGTTTTAAAAGAGAGTCAAATGCATCTCCGGACGGTTCCATATTCATCTTTTCAAATACTTTTTCATATCCTAAACGCTCTAATGCAAACGCCAGGGAGATTACCTTGGAAATACTCTGAATGGTAAAACGCTTCTTCGTATCTCCTGCGGTATAACGATCCACAGATTTTGTAATAATACAAACACCAAGATCATGCTTATCCACTCGTGCAAGTTCCGGAATATAGGACGCACACTCTCCGGATTCAATATATTGTTTTCCGATCTCCAGAGCTTCTTCTAATACTTTCTGCATTTTCATGCCCTCTTTCTATGTAAAATAATCGGTATTTTCCGTAACCTATATTATAGCATACACTTATCATTCTGCAAAGAAAAAAGACAGCCCGGAATAGAATTCCGGACTGCCAAATATTACTCATATGCTGTTGTCCAACAAAGCAGCTTATTACTGTAAGAAGATAACACCACCCGGACCAAGCGGAAGGTTGAGTGTGTACCAAAGGATAAGCTGTGCGATCCATACTACTGCGAAGGATGCAGAGAACGGGATCATGTTAGCAATGATTGTACCGATACCTACGTTCTTGTCGTACTTTCTAGCAAAGCTCAGTACGATCGGAAGGTATGTATATAACGGAGACAGCGGGTTTGTTAAGGAGTCACCGATACGGTAAACGATCTGTGCAAACGCCGGGTCATAACCTAATAACATCATTAACGGTACGAAGATCGGAGCAAGGATCGCCCACTTCGCAGATGCAGAACCGATAAGAAGGTTGATAAGACCTGTAAGTACAATAAGACCAAGGCAAAGCGGAATACCAACAAGGCCGATACCCTCTAAGAACTCAGCGCCCTTGATAGCGATGATTGTACCAATCTTGGATACGGAGAAGAAGTTTGTGAAGATGGAGATGAAGAAGCACATGAATACATAGCTGCCCATCTCTGCGAAACCTGCACTGATGTCTTTCCATACGTCTTTATCATTTTTGTACTTGCCTGTACCGATACCATAGAAGAGACCCGGTACAAACAGGAATAATGTTACTGTAAATACGATACCCTTGGAGAACGGGGATGCACTTGCTGTGATGGAACCAGTCGCATCTGCAAGGATCGCTGTCGGTCCGAATACCGGAACAGAAAGAAGGAGAACGAGCACTAAAAGAACCAGTGTGGAGATAGCTGCAAGCTTAAGACCTTTGTTCTCTTCTGCTGTGAACTTTCTCTTTTCGCCGCCGAAATCAAATGCAGCAAGCTGCTCTTTGGAAATCGGGAAACGTTTGATTAAAACTTTCTCTACTAAAATAGTACCTGTGATTGTAAGGATGATACAGGATACCATTAAGAAGTACCAGTTGATCGCGATGGACTGCTGGTATGTCGGGTCGATCATCTGAGCTGCCGGCTCTGTGAAACCGTATGCAAGAGCGTCAGAAAGACCAAGGATCATGTTCGCACAGAAACCTACTGCTACTGCTGCGATCGCTGTGTACATACCGAGGAGCGGATGACGACCTACGGACATGAATAAAACAGCTGCGAGCGGCGGGAAAATGATGTTACCAGCGTCGCCGGCGATGTTTAAGTTGATTCCGAGGAATACAACTGCAACTGTAACGATCCAACCCTTAGCGCCGCCAAGGCATTTCTCCATTACAGCAACAAGGAAACCACTCTTCTCAGCAAGAGAGGAACCTACAACTGCTACCAGTACCATACCGAGCGGTGCGAAACCGGAGAAGTTTGTGATTACGTTGGACCAGAGGTACTGAATACCTGCTACGGACATTAAGTTGAAAATTTCAACTGTTGCTCCATCTGCCGGATTCACAGCGCTAAAACCAATTGCACTGAGAACTGCAGAAAGAACCATAACGATAACTGCCAGACCGAGGAACATAGTGATCGGATCCGGTAATTTGTTACCGATGCGCTCAACAGTATCTAAGAACTTGTCGAACCCACTTTTCTTTACTTTTGTGTTCTCACTCATAGTAAAAACTCCTTTGTAATTTTTTATAATAATCGTTCTTTAATAAAAACGACGATTATTCATTTAAACGCGGCTTAACTTCCTTCGGGATCGGGCACTCGTAAACGCCGCCTGTCTCTGCCATCCACTCTTCACGTGCTTTTGCAAGAAGTTCCTGATCCTCGAACAGGCGGATACCTGTCATTGCAAGAACCTTACCTGCTGTTAACATACCTTTGTGTGCCATCGGTGTGTTGCCGTGAGCAGTGAACTGCCATGTATGGGAAGCAGTACCAAGTGTGGAAGTTGCCATTGTTAACTGGGCAGTCGGCATCACATAGCTTGCATCGCCAACGTCAGTGGAACCTGCCATCGGAGCTCCGTGCCAGTCAAGCGGAAGGATGGAAGTATGGATCGGATGTTCCAGAACCTCATCCAGCTTATCTGCACCAAACATCTTGCGGAAGTTTGCTTTCTT
>JAZRLX010000288.1:0-9287 GCA_045647085.1 Pilosibacter sp. | reverse complement strand
GGAATGTACCACTGCCGCAGAATGGGTCTACCAGAATACGGTCGCTCTTCCACGGTGTCAGCATGATCAGCGCTGCTGCCAGAGTCTCCGTGATCGGAGCCTTACTTGTCAGCGTACGATAACCGCGCTTGTGCAGGGATTCACCGGTTGTATCGATCGCTACTGTCACGATATCTTTGTGAATGAACACGCGCAGCGGATAACTTGCACCATCCTCCGGAAACCAAGTGATCCCATATGCGCTCTTCATACGCTCAACCATCGCCTTCTTCATAATAGACTGGATATCGGACGGGCTGAATAACTTACTCTTAATTGAAGAAGCTTTTGCAACCCAGAATTTGCCATCCTTCGGAAGGTACTCCTCCCACGGGATCGCTTTTGTACCCTGGAACAGCTCCTCGAAAGTCTCCGCTCTGAAGCTTCCAACTTTTAACAGAACACGCTCTGTAGTACGTAAAAATATATTGGCACGACAAATCGCCTCCGCGTCACCGATAAATGTCACGCGGCCGTCTTCCACCTGGCTTACCTCGTAACCCAGATCAATAATTTCTTTTTTCATTACCGCCTCAAGGCCAAAATGGCACGGGACGATCAATTCAAATCTTTCCAAAGCATTCACTCCGTTTTTCTCTTGTTTTTGTTAAATAACAGGATTCTCTTTCATTTTAAGTGCTTTGCAAATGTCTGTCAAATGCTTTTATAATACTTCCCCCGATAGCTTGCCAGTCCGCCTGCAGCCGCCATCACCAGGAAGCCCATTCGATCCAGCATTCTCGCTGCCATCAGACTTTTGCTCCCATGTCCACAGTATACAATAACCGGAAGATTATAACTCAAGCCCACCGGACTGTTTCCTGCCCAGAGTTCTGTCTCTTCCAGCGGTATATTTACAGCACCCACCAAATGTCCATCCAGAAATTCCTGCCGGCTCCGTACATCCAGAAGAGTAAAATCCAATTGATTCTTCAGTTTCCTCTCCAGATACATCTCCAGCTGCCCCATTGAAATCATAGAACACATAGACACCTCCGCTGTCCATCTTTTCATTATTAAGATATTCCTCTTATTTCGGACATGTTACAAGGTTGTTTGCGAGAAATCCAATTCCCACAAAAAAAGGGCCGCTTCACGCGGCCCCCGACACCATACCTTAATATCTGTCTTTGCAATCCTGGCTGTTTCTGGAATTGTTCTGACTTCTGTTCTGGTTATTATCCTGGCTGTTTCTAGAACTGTTCTGATTGTTGTCCTGACTGTTTCTGGAACTGTTCTGGTTGTTATTCTGCATTTTGTTCTGGTTGTTGTCCATATCATAGTTATTTCTAGACATGTGAAATACCTCCTAAATGATTTGCAGCACAATTGCACCGCAGTTATTGACTACAACCTTAGTATGGCTCCAAACGCAAAAACTATTCTTCAAATTTAATTTTTAATTTTTTATAGCACTGATAAAACGCCGGGACCAAAAATAAATCCGCTGCAATCCAAGCCGTCGGATTGCCAAAGCAAACCGGTCCAAAGCCAAGCATCGGGACCAACAGGAATCCCACAGCTGATCTTGCAAACATCTCGCAGACACCTGCCAAGATTGCGAATACACTGAATCCCATTCCCTGAATCGTAAAACGTACCACATTCACCAATGTTAATGCCCAATAAAAAGCACTATTGGTGATCAGGAACCGATGTGCACGACCAATAATCTCTGTTTCACCTGCATCCATAAATAATAATACAATCTTATCGCCAAAGAAATACAGCACCACAAACGCAATTGCAGAATACACAAAACCGATCTTGCATGCGCAGAACATTCCGTCTTTCACACGTTTTAACTTCTTCGCACCGACATTCTGCCCCGCATACGTTGCCATCGTTCCGCCCAAGGCTTCGAACGGACTGCAGAAGAACAGGCTTACCTTGCTTCCGGTCGCTACCGCTGCAACAGCCAGAGAACCTAAAGAATTGACCGCTGTCTGTAAAATAACACTTCCGATCGCCGTAATAGAATACTGCAATCCCATCGGAATTCCCATGCTGCAAAGTATTTTTGCCAGTCCCGGATGGAACTTTTTCTCGTCCTCCGTCATGTTCAGGATCGGATAATTCTTTCTCATGTAAATCAGGCATAACAGCGCCGATGTTCCCTGAGAGATCACAGTCGCAATCGCAGGACCATTCACACCCATGCCCAATACAAGGATCGTCACAAAATCCAGCACGATGTTCAGCGCCGATGACAGGAGCAGGAAATAAACCGGGGTTTTACTGTCTCCCAGACTGCGGATGATACCCGCCAGGAAATTGTAAAGATACGTAACCGGAATTCCCATAAAGATCACGAAAATGTAATCGTATGCGCCCTGAATAATGTCCGCCGGAGTATTCATCCACTCCAGGATCCTCATACACAGGAAACCGACCACGATCGTCATCACACTGGCAAATCCGGCTGTCAGCCAGGCTGCCGTCGCTACGAACTTGCGCATTCCGGAATAGTCCCCTGCGCCAAATCTCTGAGCAACCGGGATCACAAAACCACTGCTGACACCAATGCAAAATCCATTGATCATAAAATTGATCGAACCTGTCGAACCAACCGCAGCCAAAGCCGTAACTCCCAGACACTGACCAACGATGATCGTATCTACCATATTGTAAAACTGCTGGAATAACTGTCCCAACAACATTGGGATCGCAAATCCCAAAATCAGCCGGAACGGTGAACCGACAGTCAAATCTTTTGTTTCTTTCCCCTTCATTGTCTTTCTCCTAACTTCAAACTTTTAGACCGGACTATTATAAGCGCAAGAAGCCATTTGCACAAGTCAGAAAATCAGCGAATTTTCCTTCTCATTTTTGCTTCCTTTTCCTGTCAGGCTATGCTATGATAAATATAAATAAAACATATGCAGAGTAGACATATGCGCGTCAAGTGCCGGGTGGACGGGGAGTTGCCGACCGGACGAAGGGGATGGTTTAAAACCGATTCCCTGCGGTGCATCTGTCGCATCCCGCTGCATCAGAAGATTCGCCTTCACGTATCTCCTGTTGCGGTAAGATTTCTGCAAAGGAGGTATTTTTTATGAAAAAACTACTTGCTTTGATTTCTGAATCCTACCATGAATTCAAAAAAGTAAGCACCATCACCTGCTGCGCCATGTTCGGTGCCATGTCCATCGTCTTAAGTTACGTTGCATCCATCCGAGTGACTCCCAACTTAAAGATCGGTTTCGGTTCCCTTCCAAATGAACTGGTAGACTACCTGTTCGGACCGGTGGTCGGATCCTTCTTTGGCGGTGCCATGGACATTATCAAATTCATGCTGAAACCGGACGGCGGCTTTATGCCGGGCTTTACCTTCAGCGCCATGCTGGCAGCATTTATTTACGGAATGTTCCTCTACAAGAAACCGATCAGCCTGCCTCGTATGCTGGTTGCCAAATTCATCGTTGCGGTAGTCTGCAACATCATCCTCGGAACATACCTGCTCTCTACGATCAACGGAAAAGGCTTTATCGCCCTCCTTCCGGGCCGCATCATCTCAAACATGGTACAGTGGCCGGTAGACTCCTTCATTTTCTTTACAGTGGCAAAGACCCTGGAAAAAGCCGGAGTCTTCAAACTGATCAAGCCGGACAAACGCAGATAGTCCGCCCCAAACATACTCATACGAATGTGAAAAGCCGCCACAGATTGGAAGTCTGTTGGCGGTTTTCTTAAATTCCTTTTATCCTGTTCAAACCTTGCGGTAACTGTCTCAATTAATCTCCAAGTACGTTTACGATCTTGATCGGTTTACGATAGTTCCACGGAGAAACTTTGATACCATCCTCTTTGTTGGCAGCATGTACGATCATACCGTCACCTGCATAGATCGCAACATGATTGATCTTCTTTCCACTTCCGTAGAATACCAGATCGCCCGGGCGCATCTCATCTGCACTGATCACACGACCTTCATTGCCCTGTGCTCTGGAAGAATGAGAAAGAGTAACTCCAGCCACTTCTCTCATAATATACATCGTAAAACCGGAACAGTCAGCTCCTTTGTGCGGGTCAATACCGCCCCACACATAACGGTTTCCGACAAATTCCATGCCGTAATTTACGATCTCTTCTCTTAACAGCTCAGTCGCATCGATCACGACTTCTTCCACTGTCTCAGCCACTGTCGCTGCTGCATCGATCGTGTTAATATATCCTTCGTTCTCGCCGATGGTAACCTTCGCCCACTCACCGTCGATCACTTCAATAATTTCATATGTAGAGCCTTTGGAGGCCTGGCCAATTACAGAAGATTCATCGTCTGCTTCTGTATAAACATCTGTCACTTCCGCTTCTACACGGACAACCATGGATGTGCTGGTCTGATATTCCGGATTTTCCTGATCTGCAAATGCTACAAGCGGAGCTGCTGTCATAAGCATAGTACATACAGAGAAAAGTCCGATGGTCTTCAAAAGTTTTTTAAGCATTGTTACATTTCCTTCTTTATTTGTTACAAAATTGTTACGTTTTGTTACATCCACATTATATAATTTGTTACAACTTTTGTCAACCCTTATCGGACTCTTCATACTTTTTTAACTTTTTATGAAACCAAAAAAGAACCCGTCCACACGCCGAAACACATGGACGGGCTCTTCTTATTTTTTAAAGTTTTTTACGATCCAGTAAACCAGGAAGAACAACATCAGCGGACCGGAAAAACGGATCAGCAGTGCAAAGATGCCTCCGATCAACCGGAATACAAAACTCACTACCATAAACATCAAGATCCATGCTAAAAGCTTCCAATACCACTTGTTCAGATCAATGTAGTGCATCTTGGAAAATGGGTTCTGATTTCCGCCCTGACTGCGGCTTCCGCCATCGTCATAGGTGCTGTAGGAATCCTGATAGTTTCTGTAACCACTGTCTCCTGCGCACTCTCCGGATGCCTCACAATGCTCGATGATCGTCTTCGCAATGATGAACGGTTCACCGATCTCTGCTTCAATTTCCTCCACCGAACGGCCCTTAGCCATCTCCTGTGAAAGGTAAGAGCCATAATAACTCACGTTATCTCGGATCACCGCCTCCGGAACATCTCCCGCAAGCGCTTCCTCCAGCTCTCTCAAAAATTCTTCCTTGCTCATCTAATTCTCCTATAATTTAAAATTCTCCTTCAGAACGCCGCCTCTGTAAGCCGCAACCAGCTCATAAAGATCCTCAATCTGAGATTTCAGCCTCTTACCGATATCCGTATCCGCAACCATCACACGCTTCTGCATACGCTCCACGATCTCCACCTTCGGAGTGCTCTCCCGATTCGGATCGAACGGCTTATGCTCCGCAAGCGCCAGATAATGGGAATTGAAGATCAATGTGTAGCCTGCAATACCGGTCTTCGGCTGATATGCCTTGGAAAGACCACCGTCAATGACATACAGTTTACCATTGCCTTTGATCGGGCTCTCTCCGTCTTTTAACTTAACCGGAACATGACCATTGATAATATGAGAACCTGTCACCGGAAGTCCGAACTCCTTCAGGATCTTATCGCAGATCTCCTCTTTCTGGCTCAGTTTATAATACGGATTCATATGCTCTTTATGTGTCGCCTTGTCCGCCACAAAATAGCTCTCGAAAGTCGCCATCTTATCCTTACCGAATACCGGAGACTTCGGACCGCACCATAAATACCATACAAAGTCCATGCACCATTCCTTCATCGGATCTCCCTCCGGAAGGAAGTAAGCCATCTTCACGATATCCTCGATGTACTTCAACAAACGTTTACCGGAATAAATGATGCCGTTGATCTTTAATTCATCAAATTCTCCATTTTCCTTCATCGGAATACATCCGTGATACAGAACGTTGGAGTTGCAGCACTTGTACATACCACCGTGAGAATATACAAACTTAATATGGCGCTGTAAATCTGTACTATGTTTGAAGGACATCTGAAGCGTACGCATCAGCTCTTCCTCTTCTTTTGTCAGCTTCAGCGGATCCTTCGGATCAACCGTCGGAAGGAGCATATCCTTCATCGGATACTCTTTTCCTCCGATCGCAACCGTACCCTTTGCAAAATCAATGCATGTGATCTGCAGGCGGTCATTCATATCAAACTCCGGACGGCGTTTGATGATCTGGCCCTCTACCTTGAACTGGATAATGGAGATCGCTTTGTGCATCTTCGCTGCCAGAACCGGATCTACAGAATCGTAAATATTTTCATCGAGGCTCTTCGGCATAAAGATCTCACACGGATCATTGCCATACACTCTCTCCGCAAATACGGAAAGCGGTCTCAAGTTGATGCCATAACCATCTTCCAGAAGGTCGAAACAGTTATAGCGGATCGCAATACGAAGTACGTTGCTGATACAAGCCAGGTTTCCACATGCTGCACCCATCCAGGAAATATCATGGTTACCCCACTGAATATCTACGTCATGGGAACGGATCAGCTCTTCCATAATAATATCCGGACGCGGACCACGGTCGTAAATATCTCCGATAATGTGGAGATTATCGATCGCCAGATTCTGAACCAGATCACAGAGCATGATAATGAACTCTTCACCGATGCCTCCGTCGATAATGGAGCGGATGATCTCTTCGTAATATACTTTTTTATTGTCATCGTTGTAATCTACATGAAGCAGCTCATCGATGATATATGCGAATTCCTTCGGCATTTTCTTACGTACTTTGGATCTTGTGTACTTGGATGCACACTGTTTGCAAATACGAACCAGACGGTAGATCGTGATCTTCTGCCAGTCCTCATTGAAACGGCCTTCTTTTTTCGCCTGCTGTACGCCCTTCTTCGGATAGTAGATCAGGTTCGCCAAAGCAAGCTCCTCTTCTTCAGAAATAAGAAGATCGAATGTCTCGTTGATCTTCTCACGGATCACACCTGACGCACTTCTTAACAAATGAATAAATGCATCATATTCACCGTGCAGATCACTGAAAAAATACTCGGTACCCTTCGGAAGTCCACAGATCGCTTTCAGGTTGATGATCTCACTGGAAGCGGCTTTAATCGTAGGAAATTCTTTCGACAATAATTTCAGATAATCTAAATCTCTCATATTGTTCCTCCCCAGACATTGCAATTCCTTTTGTTTTATAGTAACATATTCAAAGATAAGAATCAAAGGTTTTTCATGTACAAAAAGGAGACCAATCATATGGACAGAGAAATTCTCTACGTATTCGGTACCGGAAATGCTTCCGTAACGAATCTTTACAATACTTGCTTCGCCCTGCGCGATAAAGACGAATATTTTATGGTAGACGCAGGCGGCGGAAACGGAATCCTCCGCATCCTTGACAATATGCGTGTTCCGATCGAAAACATCCACCATCTTTTCGTGACCCACGAGCACACAGACCACATCCTCGGCGTTGTCTGGATGGTGCGCATGATCGCAACAAAGATGCTGAAAGGCAGCTACGAGGGCGATGCTTACATCTACTGCCACGAAGAGCTGGCATCCACCATCGACACTCTCTGCAAACTGACCCTCCAGGGCAAACATTATAAGATGCTCGGAGACCGTATCCATCTGGAGAAACTGGTGGATGGCGAGACACGCCACATCTTAAGCTACGATGTGACCTTCTTCGATATCCACTCTACAAAAGCAAAACAGTTCGGATTCAGCCTCCGCCTCAACAATGGTCTCAAACTGACCTGTCTGGGCGACGAGCCGTACAATCCGCTGTGTGAGCAGTATGTGAAAGGCTGTGACTGGCTGCTCTCTGAGGCCTTCTGCCTCTACGGAGAGCGCGACAAATACAAACCGTATGAGAAGCACCACAGCACGGTCAAAGAAGCCTGCGAACTGGCCCAGGAACTCAACGTTCCGAACCTGGTGCTCTGGCACACAGAGGACAGCAACGTGTCCGGACGCGAAAGACTCTACAAAAACGAAGGCAAGAAATTCTACACCGGAAAGCTTTACGTTCCGGATGATGAAAGTTTGATTGCATTATAAGACCATACGCGGCGCAGGGCAGTCCGTTTGCCCCCGCCGCTTTTCACTCTACATAAGGAGGCCCACAACATGAACAAACGCGAAATCTCCGAGATCAAAAAACAGTTCAAAAAAGACAACAACGCCATCACCCGCATCTGCGGCTGCTACGTTGACGCAGAAAAACAGATCAAGACTACCCTCAAAGAAGCATTTTTCGCTCTCTCCGAGGAAGAGATCTTCAAATACTACGAAATCTTCAAAAAGTCCTTATCCGGAGGAATCGGAAAGAACTTACATAATTTAGAATACAGCATCCACGACGAAGGTGAAGACAGCGCCCACGCACTTCTCATGAAGCTCCGTGATGATAAACTGACCGACGATGAAGTGGTGGACAACTTCTACAATAAGATCATTGAAAATTACGACTACGGTGAAAATTATTACATTATCCTCATCCACAGCGCCTACGACGTTCCAGGCAAGGCGAATGACAATGAAGAAATGTTCGATGCTTCCGAGGAAGTCTTCAACCACATCCTCTGCTGTATCTGCCCGGTCAAACTCTCTGAGCCTGGTCTCTCCTACAACGAGGCTACCAACCACATCGAAGAACGTCCGAGAGACTGGTGGGTACAGCCGCCGATGACCGGATTCCTGTTCCCGGCTTTCGATGACCGCAGCTCCAACATCCACGGACTCCTCTACTTCTCCAAGAACCCGGAGGAACTCCACTACGAATTCATCGATGCCTGCCTGGGAGCTCCGTCTCCGATCTCCTACAAGGCGCAGAAAGAAGTATTCCAGGATGTGCTGACTGAAACCCTGGGTGAAGAATGCGACTACGAGATCGTCCGTCAGATCCACGAAAACCTGACCGAGATGGCAGAAGAGCACAAAGAAGACGTGGTTCCGTTCACCCTCTCCAAACCGGAAGTCAAAGACCTCCTCGAAAAGAGTGGTGCTCCGGCTGAGCGCATGGAGCGCTTCGATCAGATTTTTGAAGAAACTGCCGGCGAACATACCACCATCATGGTTCCGGCCATCACAGGAACCGGAAAATTTGCCGTGAAGACTCCGGATGTCGACATCAAGATCAACCCTGACCGCCTCGACCTTATCGAGACCCGAATCATCGAAGGCCGCCGCTGCCTGGTCATCGCCGTTGAAGACAATGTCGAAGTCAACGGAATGTCCGTCAAAATGTGGGAAGAAAAGAATCAAGAATAAAACAAAATCCCTCGATCAAGAAACGTACCATCGTTCCTGATCGGGGGATTTTTTATTGTCACAATT
>JAZRLX010000287.1:0-2242 GCA_045647085.1 Pilosibacter sp. | reverse complement strand
GTGCGGCTCAACGCCTGCAAGAGCACCAGCTACCCATGTAGCCATCGGTGTTACACCGAGTTCTTTTGCTTTCTCTTCGCTCATAACAACAACTGCTGCTGCACCGTCGTTGATACCGGAGGAGTTACCAGCTGTTACGATACCGTCTTTCTTGAATGCCGGACGAAGTTTGCCAAGAGTTTCCATTGTTGTACCGGCTCTCGGACCTTCATCTGTATCTACGATAACGGAACCTTTTTTACCTTTTACTTCTACCGGAACGATCTCATCTTTGAATGCGCCGGCTGCGATAGCTGCCTCAGCCTTGTTCTGGCTCACCATTGCAAAGTGGTCAAGTTCTTCTCTTGTAAGGCCCCACTGCTCACAGATGTTCTCTGCAGTGATACCCATGTGGTAGTTGTTGAAAGCATCCCATAATGCATCGTTAACCATTGTATCGATTAACTGACCGTTGTTCATACGGTAACCGTAACGACCCTGCATCATTGCATACGGAGCTTTGGACATGTTTTCCATACCGCCTGCTACAACGATATCTGCATCTCCAGCTGCGATCATCTGTGCTGCCATATTTACACACTGTAAACCGGAACCACATACTACGTTGATTGTAACTGCCGGAACTTCGATCGGAAGACCTGCTTTGATCATTGCCTGACGAGCAACGTTCTGTCCCTGACCAGCCTGGATTACGCAACCCATATATACCTGATCAACTGCCTCCGGGGCAACACCTGCTCTGTTTAAAGCTTCCTTAATTACTACTGCACCAAGATCAACTGCCGGAACTGTGCTTAATGCACCGCCCATTGTACCGATTGCTGTACGACAAGCACCTGCAAGTACGATTTTCTTTGCCATTTTTTCTTCCTCCTCATGATTCCTTGCCGGCATTAAAATGTCTGTATTTCGCCAAAATGAGCGCAAAAGTACACACGTACCGACAATAACTATATGATACCATAATCATAACACCAATCAATATTGGTGTCAAATAATTATCCTAGGATTTTATGTATTTTTTCCAATCCAAATTAAGTGTTTTTCTAATTTTTCAGCACTTTTTTAGCCGTCTGTTAATCCTCGTCTTTCAGCACTACTCCCGGTTCATTTCGCAGTTCCTGTTTGTAAAGTTCAAGCAATTCCTCCTGATATTGAGAAGCATCCTGAACGCGGTGAAGATAATAAACCGTTCGATTCGGAGGTTTGATGTCCAGTTCATGAATTGCCAGCGGAGCGTTCTTTACCATAGTCCTTGCGATTGAGATCGGAAGAAATGCCCAGTTGTCACCACTCTGGGTAAAATACTGTAAAAATCCCATCTCATCCAGGTAAATACGCGGTATCGCAGACGTTCCAAAGTAATAGTCATGCCACGTATCGAAATTTCGATCCCATCGCGTTCGGATTTCTCTTCGTGGGTCCAGCTCGCCCAAGGTCACCTGCTTTGGAAGCTTCAGGTCTGCTCCTGCGACCAGACAAAGTTCTTCTTCAAATAAAATATTTGTCTTTACCTGAGATGAATACATAGGATCCGTGATAAATGCGATATCAACATCTTTATTAATCACATAGCCGTATGCGTCAGCCGAATGAATCGTCGTAACATGGAGACTGCACTCCGGATTATCTCGGATAAACGTCTGAAACACATTCGGAAGCATAAATGCAAGAAGACTTCCTACACTGGCCACATAGAAACTCTTTTCGTTGCCGAGAAGCGCTGCCTCCTGGGTTTCGTTCCAAAGTACCTGCCAGCGATGAGCCAGACCGATGAAGGCCTGCCCCTGCCTGGTGAGCTCTACATGACGAACTCCTTTATTTCGAACAAATAATGTATATCCAAGTTCTTCTTCCAGAGCACGGATCCTTCGTCCAAGAGCCGGCTGGGTAATATACAATTTTTCTGCCGCCGCTGAAAAGCTTCCGTATTGTACAATATTTAAAAAGGCTTCAATCTCTAAAAATGTCATAACACGCCCTCCAAATGTTAATAGTTATTAACATTATATCAAACTTTTTATCATTTTACAAATGGTAAAGAACGTGCTAAACTCTCTCTCGTTGACTAATAAGTCATTTTGCGTTTACGCAAATATAACTTCGGGACATCGGGGCTCTTCCTCCCCTTTTCCATATGATATTATAAAAAAAGCCGTGTTTTCGATTAATTGCCTGATCGAGAACGCGGTTTTTTGTATTGCAGTATTAAGTGTGTATTTAATTTAGTAAAAATAAAATA
>JAZRLX010000286.1:0-10453 GCA_045647085.1 Pilosibacter sp. | reverse complement strand
TGGGACTTTTTTACAGCCAAGTTGTCTTAACTAAATATCAATAATCGCACAACGCTCAAGTAACTAACATTTATAGGTATTTGTGAGGTTTCTTGATTCATGTGTATTTAGATTTGTTAAGAATAATAAAAGCAGTATTTGATAGAAAATCCCGTACATATCTCAAATGATAGGCTGGACGACTGAGCTTCACAAGTTTTGCGCCCTTACAGAGATCGCAAATGTCCTTATCGCGATCGGCGTAAGGGCGAATAAAACGCTGTGAAGCAAAGGTAGTCTGCCGTATTTTGAGATAGTACGGGATTTTTCTACAGATACTTCTATTTTATTTTTACAAACCTAAATACACACTTAACTCTCTTTCAACTCACTCAACTGCTGTTCGAGGTTTTCCCACTCTTCCATGGCAGCCAGAAGTTCCATCTCCAGTTCTTCTACCTGCTCGGAGATCTCGCTGAGTTTGGAGTAGCTGCTTGCGTATTCCGGAAGCAGAAGTTCAGCTTTCTTTGCCTCTAAGGCTTCTTCAAGAGCAGCAACCAGTTCCTCAGCTTTCTTCACTTTCTTTTCCAGTCTGGAAACTTCTTTTCCGAGAGCATAAGATTCTTTACCCTTCTGCGTCTGAACCGGAGCGGCAGCTAAACGTGCAGCTTCTGCAGCAGCCTTGGCAGCTTTTGCCTGAGCATCTTTCTGAGCGAAAATGTCACGGTCTACGCTTGCTGCATATGTACCGTTCTTTCGTTCCATATACTCTTCATATCCGTACGGAAGGAACTGAACCTCACCGTCTTCAAATACCAGCAATGCGTCAGCAATCTGCTTGATGAAGTAACGGTCGTGGGAGACGAAGAGGACGCTTCCCGGAAAATCACGGAGCATTGCTTCGAGAGATTCCTTTCCTACGATATCCATATGGTTGGTCGGCTCGTCGAGGATCAGGAAGTTCGGTTTTGTCTTGAAAATCTTACAAAGTGCCAGGCGGACTTTTTCGCCGCCGGACAGCATGTTGACATTTTTAAATACTTCTTCCTGGCTGAACATGAAAGCGCCGAGAGAGGAACGGACTTCGGTACGGTCCAGAGTCGGATACTCGTCCCAGAAATCATCGAGGACTGTCTTATTACTGTTGTACTGGGCCATCTGCTGATCAAAATAGCCGATGTCGACCTGGTAGCCGAATGCTGCTTCACCACCGAGCGGCGGGATCTGACCAACCAGAGTCTTTAAGAAGGTAGATTTTCCAAGTCCGTTACCGCCGATGATACCGATTCTCTGTTTGCGGAACTGTTCCATGTTGACTTTGGAAAGGACCTTATCGTAACCGATCTCCAGGTTGGATACACGAAGGACTTCCTTGCCGGTCTCGCGGTTCGGCTTAAAGTTTGCATGGAAAGTAGCGGTATCGAAACGGTCCGGAGACTCGATCTTTTCCATGTGCTCGATCGCTTTTAATTTGGAGCGAGTCATTGCTACCTTGGTCGGGGTATTCTTATACTTCTCAACAATCTGTTCCAGACGGGCAATTTCTTTCTGCTGGAGTTCATAGTCTTTTTTCTGTTTTTCGTAGTTGGCGCGCTTGGTCTCCATGAACTTGGTGTAGTTGCCCGGATAGCGTTTCAGCACACCATATTCGATCTCATAAACCACATCTACGACTTTATCCAGGAACATACGGTCATGGGAAACGATAACGACTGCTTTTTTGTAATTACGCAGATAATCCTCCAGCCATTCGATCGTAGAAATATCCAGATGGTTGGTCGGCTCGTCCAGAAGCAAGATATCCGGTTTGCTGAGGAGAAGCTTGATAAATGCAAGTTTCGTCTGCTGACCGCCGGAGAATTCATTTAACGGGCGGTGCTTGTCCTCCGGAGTAAAACCGAACTGACGGAGCATGGTTTCATATTCTTTTTCATAATAATAACCGCCGATATCTTCAAATTCTTCCTGAAGAGCGGTGTATTCTTTGATCTCGCGAGCATGAGTTTCTTCATCTGCATTGGCATTTAATGCTTCATCGTTCATCTTGGCAAGAAGCATGTCCATGCGTGCCTGCATGGCGTGGATCTTGCTGAATACCTTGCGGATCTCCTGATCGACCGTGATCGTATTGTCTTCAAATGCCATCTGCTTTAAATATCCGATTTCCGGATTGCCTGCCTTTGCAATGAAGATATCCTCATCACTGTCTCGCTTTAAGAGATCTACTTCGCCGGAAATCAGCTTCAGAAGAGTTGTCTTACCACTTCCGTTACGACCGACAACCGCGATCTTTTCTCTATCGCGGATCTCAAAATTCACTTTTTTAAGAATTAATTCGGCGCCGAGTTCTACGGCACCGTTACTGATCTGATATAACATAAATTCCTCCGAATCTATTTGCGAAGACATAACTCCTTATATTCTATTAAACATAAGAAGAAATGTCAATGAGGCAGACCTAATGAAAACTTTTTTCAAGAAACGGAATAACTTTGATTTCATTGGTAAGAATACTACCGAGGTGATAAAACGTGAAAGACAAAGTAAACCAGCTTTTCAGAGATAAGCTAATTCTTGTAACTGTTGTACTGGGGCTTGTGGCGATCGTAGCAGCTGCTGGAGCCGTATCCATCCGGAAGGGGAATGAACATCTGGAGGAGAGCCCGTATCTGGAAATCCGGGAATCGGAAGGTCTGCTTGTGGGTGAATATGAAAATGCCCAGACAGCAGGAGATTCCAATGCGACAGAGGCTGCGAACGCAGCAGAAGTAACAGAGGAACCGGTTCATACGGAAGCTGCATCCGAGAAAGCCCCGACTGTAAAACCGCAGCCTGCGGCGGAACCGGAAGCTCTCGAAGCCGGAGCGATCGTCAGTGAATCTTTGGTCCTGGATTTTTCGGAAGGTGAAAAACTTATGTGGCCGGTTATGGGAAATGTGATCCTGGGCTACAGCATGGACACAACCACATGGTTCCCCACATTGGAGCAGTACAAATGCAATCCGGCTAATGTGATTCAAAGCGATGTGAGCAATCCTGTTGTTGCTCCTGCGGATGCACGAGTGTTAGAAATTGGTTATAATGAAGAAATCGGAAATTATCTTCGCCTGGATCTTGGAAATGAGTACACGGCAATCTGTGGTCAGCTAAAAGAGATCCCTGTCGTGGAAAATGAATATCTTCATAAAGGCGATATCCTCGGATATGTTGCAGAGCCAACCAAATATTATTCCATTGAGGGCATCAATGTATATTTTGAGTTGCTTCATGCGGGAAGTCCGATCGATGCTCTGGAGTATTTGGAGTGAGAAGAAAGTATGGATGAGAAGAGAGGTGTCTGATTGTCAGGGCCTCTCTTTTGTGGTAAAATGAAATATGGAACGAAAGACCTTCTGAAGAAATTGGAGGAACACATATGGATTATGCAGTATTAAAAAAGAATTTCGAAGACCATAGATTCCAGACTTCTTACTTTGAGACAAAAGAAGAAGCGGCGTCCTATTTAAAAGCGCAGATTGTTGGAAAACATGTTGGATTTGGAGGTTCCATTACAACTCGTGAGATGGGGCTTTACGAAATGCTTGGGGAAAACAACAACGTGTACTGGCATTGGGAGATTCCGGGACAGGAAACTTATCAGAATGCACATAATGCGGATGTTTACATACTGAGCGCGAATGGTGTGGCTGAAACTGGAGAGATCATCAATATCGATGGTACAGGAAATCGACTTGCAGCCAGCATTTTTGGCCCGAAGAAGGTATACTATATTGTCGGAAGCAACAAGATTACTCCGGATATTCCGTCCGCGATCAAACGTGCGAAGGATATTGCGGCGGCGAAAAATGCAGTTCGTCTGAATCGAAAGACTCCGTGTGCAACAACCGGTGTATGCCACAACTGCAACAGCCCGGATCGCATTTGCAGTATGACAGTGATCGTAGAACGTCCGGGTACAGGTATGGACGTAGAGATCCTTTTCGTAAATGAGGAACTTGGATATTAATCAATGATCAATAAAAAGATTGGCAGATGGATAGGAAATTCTATCTATCTGCCGATTTTTTTTCTTTATAATCAAAAACATACCCCTCAAAATTTGTACATATTTAAAAAAACAAAAATATGAGGGGCTTTTTTTAAGAAAATAAGGGCAAAATCATCAGAATGCGTTAGGAGCCGCAGGCTTTTTATCAAAACTCGGGTTAAAGGCATAGAAATTCCGACTGTCTAGTCTATCCTGAAGATCACGAAGAGCTTCACCAAACCGCTGGAAATGAATGATCTCACGTTTCCTCAGGAAGCGGATCGGATCACAGACATCCGGGTCTGATACGACTCGCAGAATATTGTCGTACGTTGTCCGGGCTTTTTGTTCGGCCGCAAGGTTTTCAAAAAGATCTGTGATCGGATCTCCTTTTGACTGGAACTGATTGGCATTGAGCGGAACGCCGCCGGCTGCCTGCGGCCAGATAGCAGCAGTGTGGTCAATATAATAAGGTGCAAATCCCTGGGCTTCCAGTTCTTCCGCAGAAAGACCGCGGGTCAGCTGATGTACAATGGCAGCGATCATTTCCATGTGAGCCAGTTCTTCTGTGCCGATATCTGTCAGTACAGCTTTTTGCAGTCCATGAGGCATGGTGTAACGTTGGGAGAGATAGCGGAGAGAAGCATTGATCTCACCATCCGGGCCTCCATACTGGCTGATAATATATTTTGCAAGCTTCGCATTCGGCTCTTTGATATTGACCGGATACTGCAGTTTCTTTTCATATCTCCACATATTAACAGCCTCCTTCCCATGGCCAAGGATCATTGATCCAATCCCAGCGGTTACTGTACACACTGTCTGCCATCAGAGGCCCAAACTGACGCTGATAGACGTCCATAGCCTGGCGTCTCATAGCGACTGCGTTGCGATAATAATCCAGAGCAGCAAGATCATTCGGATGAGTGTCTAAAAATAACAGTATTTCGTCTATAGCGAAACTGGCTTCGTCGATCTGATTCATCAGAGCCTGCTTGGAGAGAGGGACTCCCGTCATGTTCGGTTTCATGTTCATCGTCTGCACCTCCCCATTACGAATGGATAATCAAGGGATGGAAAAATAGTACCTCGATGATATCCCTGTGTCAGAGGATACGTGGATTCCCAATTCTGCCACGGAACATAGCCCATACCAACCGGAAACTGATCAAGGCTGAAGACTGGTCTGGAAGGCGGAACAATGCCGGGAGAACACACAGAACAGCCATTATTTGGATTCTGGTTCATAATAAAAAACTCCTTTCATACCTGTAGTAACAGGATATGCAGGAGTTTTTTAGCTGTGCATATGCTAAGGATTAGGACATTCTGTACTGGAAGGAGTCACAGTCTGTACATTCCTTTTTTGTCGGGTTCATTTCATGAGTGCCGACATGAATCTTGTCCAGTGTGCAGTAATCTACAGTGCCTGCATGGTGCACGCAGTTGTGGATGGAGCACTGGATGCTTTCATTTTTGTTCTGAGCTGTCATTAATTTCACCACCTTTTTGCTAGATGGGATTAGTATGGGCAGAACTCAGAAATTCATTCTGGAAAATTATAAAAAATCATTACATCCAGGTTACACGAGATTCATCATAAAATCCACGTGCAGCAGGTTCCTCATCTGCAACGCCAAGAGCGATCACATTGTACGGTTTGCAGTCGATACCAAGGACTTCACATACAGCCTGCATGCGCTCTTCCTTCGGATAAACGCCGCACCAGCAAGTGCCATAACCAAGTTCTTTTGCAGCGAGGAGAATGTTCTGGGTTGCAGCACCGCAGTCCTGCGGGAAATAACCAGGGCAGATGCCTTCCTGCACTTCCGGTTTGGCACAAACGATGATAGCCAGAGATGCTGTCTTCAGCATGGAAACATACGGATGAACCTTCATAAGTGCATTCAGTTTTTCACGGTCCTGCAAAACAACAAATTCCCACGGACGAGTGTTGCAGGCACTCGGAGCCATCATGGCAGCTTCCAGGATCTGTTTCAGATCCTCTTTCGGGATCTCAGCTCCCTCTTTATATTTACGAATACTTCTTCTGGAACGAATGGTTTCTAATGCGTTCATAATTGTACCTCCTTGAACGTATATGAAAATTGAATCAGTTATAATATACCATAATTGATGCGACTGCGCAAACATAACCACATCGTTTTTGAAATTATAATGCAAGGACCGAAAAGATGTGATACAATAGGAAGGAAAACAGTAAAATGTCAAGCACTAAAGGAGACAAGATATCATGAGCAACCGAAATAAAAGAGGGCTTGGGGATCTGCTCCATGAGTTTATTTTTTCAGGAGTGGATTTTGTCAGTAGTCTCATAAATAAAGGAAGAAACAGAAACGCTGCAAAATCAGATCCGGATATCATTGATATGCCACAGCCACCGGCGGTTTATGAACATAAACCGGGCGTAAAAATAGCAGGAATCTTAATGGCGATCGTCGGTTTTACATGTGGCGGGGCCTCCCTTCTCTGGTCATTGTTCCTCTTATTGGGGGCAGCAGTGGTTGGAGAGATCGGTCTCGGAATGGGATTATTTGGAGCCAATCTATTACTGGTAGGCGGCTGTATGTTTCTGGGAGCGAAAGGTGTGTCCATGATCGGCAGCGTCAATCGTTTCAGCACTTATGTAAAAACCATTGGTCAGGAAGAACTTTGTAATATCAAACAGCTGGCAGATCGAATTGGAAAATCGACGAATTATGTGACCAAAGATGTAGAGAAAATGATCCGGAAAGGCTGGTTTTGCCAAGGACATCTCGACGAGAAGAAAACCTGTCTGATGGTCACTGACGATATGTACCGTGAATATCAGAAGTTAGAGCGTGAGAAGAAACGACTTCAGATGGAAGAGAAAATGGCGCAATTCGAGCGAAGCCGTAAAAGCGAACCGATCCGGCGAGACGATCATTCGTCTAAGATTCCGGCAGATGTTCGCAGAGTGATCGACCAGGGAAATGCCTATGTGAAGCAGATCCGTAAATGTAACGATGCGATCCCGGGTGAGATCATTTCGACAAAGATCGATCATATGGAGTTACTTTTGAAACGGATTTTTGATCGTATAGAACAGAAGCCGGAATATGTGGGGGATATCAGAAAGCTGATGGAATATTATCTTCCAACTACGATAAAACTTCTGGAAACATATGCGGAGATGGACGCACAGCCGATTGGCGGTGAAAATATCCAATCGACAAAACAGGAGATCGAGGAATCTCTGGATACAATTAATCTGGCCTTTGAAAAATTATTGGACAGCTTGTTCCAAGATACAGCATGGGACGTTTCTTCAGATATTTCTGTATTGAAAACCATGCTGGCACAGGAGGGGCTTAGCGAAGACGGATTTAAAAGAAAGTAATGATAGATGGAGGAATGAAACATGGCAAACGAATTCGATAATATGCAGACAGCTCCGGTTCTGACATTGGAACCGTTTAAAGAAGAAGAGACAGCTGTGCAGGTTGTGGAAGAGAAAGAAGTGGTTGTTGAGGAGCCGGTTCTCACACCGGAAGAGCAGGCAGCAGTAACTGCATTTGCGAATCAGATCGATCTCACCAACTCCAATATGATCCTGCAGTATGGTGCAGGCACACAGAAAAAGATGGCGGATTTTTCCGAAAACGCGCTGGATAAAGTACGCAGCAAAGATCTCGGAGAAGTTGGTGCGCTGTTAACAGACGTTGTTGCAGAGCTGAAGGATTTTGATGCAGAGGAAGAGGAAAAAGGATTCTTCGGACTCTTCAAAAAAACAACGAACAAAATTGAAAAGATGAAGCTTCAGTATGCAAAAGCTGAGACCAATATCAATCAGATCACAAATGTTCTGGAATCTCACCAGGTGCAGTTGATGAAAGACATTTCCGTTCTGGACAAGATGTATGAACTGAACCTTACTTATTTTAAAGAGCTTTCCATGTACATTCTTGCAGGCAAACAGAAATTAGAGGATGTGCGAAATGGTGAACTCCAGTCACTGATCCGGAAAGCGCAGATTACCGGACTTCCGGAAGATGCGCAGGCAGCGAGAGATTTAGAGGCTATGTGTGTGCGTTTTGAGAAGAAGATTCATGACCTGGAGCTTACAAGAACGATCTCGATGCAGATAGCTCCGCAGATTCGACTGGTTCAGAACAACAATACTATGATGGTAGAAAAGATTCAGTCTACGATCGTCAATACAATTCCGCTCTGGAAGAGTCAGATGGTGATCGCTCTCGGCGTGGAGCATTCCTCACAGGCTGCAGAGGCACAGCGCGAAGTGACCGACATGACGAACCTGTTATTAAAGAAAAATGCGGAAAAACTGAAGCTGGCTACCGTTGAGACTGCAAGAGAGTCCGAACGCGGCGTGGTTGAGATTGAAACTCTGAAAGCGACGAATCAGGCATTGATCGAAACCTTTGACGAAGTGATGAAGATTCAGGAAGAGGGCCGTCAGAAGAGAAAAGAAGCAGAAGCTGAAATGCTCCGCATGGAAAACGAACTGAAGAACAAATTACTTGAAATTAGAAAATAGGTGCAAGATTTTGGATTTTGTGGTAGAATAATAAAATACGAAATTTTTTGATACAGAGGTGTAACATGGTCAGACCAATTATTAAAAATAAAGGCTTTTTAGCGAAAAAATCTGCTCCGGCAACTCAGAATGATGCCAGAATTGCACAGGATCTTTTAGATACATTCCTTGCACATAAAGATGAGTGCGTAGGTATGGCAGCAAACATGATCGGTTGGTTAAAGAAGATCATCATTGTGGATCTCGGATTCGCACCGGTGATCATGTACAATCCGATGATCATTAAAAAAGATGGACCGTTTGAGACAGAGGAAGGATGCCTTTGCCACGAGGGTGAGCAGAAGGTAACTCGTTACGCAGTGATCGAAGTTGCGTACATGGATCATGCATTTAAACTTCAGAGAAAAGTTTTCACAGGCTTCAATGCACAGATCATCCAGCATGAGATCGATCATTGTAATGGTATTTTAATCTAAAATCGAATCACGCGATATGAAAAGGGACGGTTCAGATACCGTCCCTTTCGCATTCTTATATATCATAGCTGTCAAATCCACTTCCGTTAAACATATAGACATGTTCAAATCCAATCATTCTAAGCAAATCTACTGTTTCATCAAAATCAAAGATCAGATTGTTTTTATCATGGGAATCACTTCCCAGTACCGGTTTTCCACCTTCTTCTAAGAGGATCTGAAGCAAATAATCCGCAGGATATGGTGTTTTGCGCAAACCACGGGCAATGGCTCCGGTGTTGAGCTCTATATACGGACATGATTTCAAAATGCGGCGTAAAGCATTTCCTGCAATCTCTCTGTAACGTGCATCTTCCTCAGGCATCAAACTGAATTTGGTGATCACATCAAAATGTCCGACATAAGTTGGCTTGATCCGCTCCACATGTTCGCAGAGCATGTCATAATAGCACTGTGCCATGGCAAATACGTCGCCGTTAAAAGCATTTTGTATACAATCCAACTGCTGTTCCGGACTGTGGTCGATCGGATAGTTGATGTCATTTTTAATGATATAGTGAACGGATGCGATTATATAATCAAAAGAAAGATAGCTCAGTTCTGAATAATAATCCATTTCCAGACCGGCATAAATGTCAAGCTGTGAACCATAGACCTGTTTCAGATTTGCTATGGTTTGTAAGTATTCGGAGTAACGATACTCTGACATACAATAACTACTGTCATTGGAGGTAAAACTGTGGTCGGAAAAACCAAGGGACAGCATATTTTTTTCTATCGCAGATAACACATTTTCTTCCGGACTATGTTTACCATCGGAATAAGTGGTGTGAGTGTGGAGATTGGAATAGCGCATATACGAGACCTCCTGAGAGTGTACTTTCTATAATTATAATGCGTTGTGATTCGAATTGGAAGATGCAACTTGGATCGGAGTATGGTAAAATAGAAAAAACAGTTTGTGAGTGAGGGAACCAGATGGCAGGAACAAACCAGAAGATAAAAATATTATGTCTGCTTGAGATATTGCGTGATCGTACGGATGAAAACCATATTATGTCTGCGACAGATCTCTGCAAGGCATTGGACGAGTACGGTGTCAGCGCCGAGCGAAAAAGCATTTATTCAGATATTGATGCGTTGAAGGCATTTGGCATTGACATTGTTCAGAAAAAAGGTTCAACTCCAGGATATTATATTGCAAGCCGTGATTTTGAGATCGCAGAACTAAAACTTCTGGTGGATGCGGTGCAGGCTTCTAAGTTTATCACGAAAAAGAAGACAGAGGAGCTGATCAAGAAACTGGAAGGATTGACCAACAAATACGAAGCGTCTCAGTTTCAGCGTGAGGTTTATATTTACAACCGTGCAAAAGCTCAGAATGAGACTATCTTTTATAATGTAGACTATATTCATGATGCGATCTATTCC
>JAZRLX010000285.1:0-11289 GCA_045647085.1 Pilosibacter sp. | reverse complement strand
CAAAGGCGCTTACATGGCAAACCTCAACTGGTGGCTGATGGCGGGTCAGATCAATCCGGAGTGGGCAGGCGGACATGGTGGAGCAGAAGAAACTGCAGGTGTGATGGCTGTGGATCCGAGCCTTATCAAATACGAATATATCGATCTTCCGGAAGCGATCCGCAACGATGTTTCCGACGAGATCCCGTCCGGCGCATGGACAAGCGTGATCTACAAAGGTGTTTCCGTGCAGATCCCGCGTGAGATCAAAGACATTACAGACAACGGCTGGCTGGCGCACGGCTTCAAGAATGATGCACCGCCGAAAGCGACTCCGGAGTGGGGACGCGAGATGGTAGAGAAAGTTGCGGACTACATCGCGGACTTTGGTGCAGCGTTTGGAAGAGCACCGCTGCCGGAGAGAGTGGAATAAGAAGAGTAGGAAAAGGCTCGCTGCAAATGCTGCAGAGAGCCTTTTTGATATGTTTTTCAATTAATCCGTCGTTCTCTGATACTCCAGTGTATACCCATTCGGATCAGAAAAGAAGAATGAATACACCGGGAATTTTGGATGATGTGCCGGCGCACCTTTCAGTCCGATCACAGGGCGGGTCTGGATCGTTTCATACATGGCATCCACATCTGCAATAGTCGGAAGATTGAAGGATATACACTGTCCGATGGCCATAGCACGTTCCGGGCCATACTGTACAAACGCCAGATAGCCGTAACCGCAGTCAAACCAGACGGTGTTTCCCAGGTCTTTGTAGATCGGAAGTTCTAAAACAGTAGTGTAATATTCTTTGGTTTCGTTGATGTCTTTACATGGAAAGAAAATAACGCTGGATTCTGGTTTCATAGGGTGGATCCTCTCTTTCTTTGATAAAAATATAACTTTAGGAAAGATTATTAATATTGCTTGTATCTATTATACACCCATGCTAAAATATTACTAGCATAAAGTACATGAGGTAAGTATCATGAATCGAATCAATAATACAAATAAATACCTCTTCGAAGAACTTGTAAAGCAGATCAGATTACAGAGCGGCGCAGCCGGAATCGCGGTTGCAGTCATCGACGATGAAGGTAATACAGCTTATGAAAATTTCTTCGGTTACCGTGACGCAGAGCAGCAGATCCCGATCGACGAGGATACGATTTTCGGTATGGCATCAGTGACAAAGTCCTTTGTGGCGCTGTCTATTATGCAGCTTTGCGAGCAGGGGCTGATGGATCTGGATGATCCGGTCAGCAAGTATATTCCGGAGTTTACCAACAAGAATCAGAAGACTGTGCGTGTGCGTCATTTCTTAAATCACAGTGCAGGTTTTTATCCGACCGGTCGTATTCAGATCAAGGAGACGGCAGCGGAGTATGGTTTTTCCGAGGAGAAAGACGGAGATCTGGCATTTGTAACAGAGCTCGCTGATATCGGAGTGAAGTTAGTTGCGGAGCAGCTGGATGAGCAGGTGTTGGGTGTGGGTCTCAGCGGAGTACCGGGCACATATATGAGTTACTGTAACGACGGTTTTGGACTTCTGGGTGAGATGGTGCGCAGAGTCAGCGGAGAGAAGAGCTTTTCTGATTATGTGAGAAAGAATATCTTAGATCCGCTCGGTATGGATCGAAGCGGCTGCGAATATTTAAGACCGCGTTTGGAAGAAAATTCTTCCGTATTATATAAGGTTTCCAACGGAGAACTGATCGGATGCAGAGATTTTTATAATTCCGGTTTTGTACTCAGCGGTGCAGGAGCACTGCGTTCCACATTGGCGGATATGAAAAAAGTTGTGACCATGTATCTGAATCGCGGAAAAGCTCCGAACGGAGAGCGTCTCCTTTCTTGGGAAGGAGTTCAGACGATGTGCAAACCGTCGATCGAGTATCGTCCGGAGAGCTGGTACTGTATGGGTCTTGCAACCAAGAAGTTAGATGATCTGACGATCGTGGAGCATGGAGGCAGTCAGCTTGGTGTTTCATCGAACATGTCATGGTCTTACGAAGCAGGTGCAGGAGTTATCGTCCTTTGCAACACATCGGATGTTCCGGTCAGTGCGATCGCAGATGCAGCGATGCGTATGTATCACGGAAGAAATCCGGTGGATATGCGTGAGATGTACCATGACAATCCGTGGACAGAAAAGACAGTAAAAGCAGCGATCGGAAGCTATTCTACAGACGAAGGCCAGGTACAGAATTCTGTAGTAGAGATCTTTGAGGAAGACGGAATCGTTGGTCTTCGCGCTGACGGAAAGGTGCAGCCGTTTATCATGGTAAATGAGAACGTGGGACTTGTCCGTGGATTTGCGAAAGATGGTTATGTGAAATTATTTAAAGACGGCGATGGCAATGTATTTGCGATCGGTTACGGCGGACGAATGCTGCGCAAGCGGTAAGTAAATAGAAATTTTCCGTACAATTCGGAGGGTGTGCGGTAAATATAGCCGGTTTCAGGGGAAAAGGAATCGGTAGTAAATAAAATATGTGACTGCAGGGGTGTAGGTCACAACAATGTAATTTATGGAGGGTAACAAAAATGACAATGTATGAGAAAATTGTACAGACAACAGACAGTATCACAGAGGAATTAGTGGGTATCCGCCGTGATTTCCACAAATACGCAGAGTCCGGTTGGTTCGAGATGCGTACTTCTTCTATCATCGCTCGTAAATTAACAGAGATGGGCGTTGACGAAGTTCTTGTTGGTGAGCAGGTTTGTAAGAGAGAGTCCAGAATGGGCGTTCCGGAGGAAGCAGCACTTGAGAAGAGCTACCAGCGTGCAGTTGAGCAGGGCGGCGATCCGGAGTTCTTACCGTATACAAAAGGCGGTATGACAGGTGTTATCGGTATCATCAAATGTGGCGAAGGCCCGACAGTAGCACTTCGTTTTGATATCGACGCTCTCGGCGTAATCGAGGATCAGGATGACGGTCATCGTCCGGCAGCAGAAGGCTTCTCATCCGTAAACTACGGTATGATGCACGCATGCGGTCATGATGCTCATGCGACAATCGGTCTCGGTGTTGCAAAGACATTAATGGCGATCAAAGATCAGCTTCATGGTACAGTAAAATTAATCTTCCAGCCGGCAGAGGAAGGCGTTCGCGGCGCGAAATCCATCGTTGACAATGGTCACCTTGACGGTGTTGATTTCTGTATCGGTTCTCACGTTTCTGATTTAAGAGGCGACGATGCAGAAGTTGCAGTATCTCCGGGCAGCCATGGTTCCCTTGCTACAACAAAATATGACGTTTACTTCCACGGCGTATCTGCACACGCAGGCGGTTCTCCGGAGAAGGGTAAGAACGTTATGTTAGCAGTTGCTACAGCAATCATGAACCTTTATGCGATCCCGCGTCACTCCGGCGGTATGACACGTATCAACGTTGGTACTGTTAACGCAGGTTCCGGCAGAAACGTAATCGCAGACGTAGCTAAGATGGAAATCGAGCTTCGTGGTGAGACAACAGAGATCAACAACTATGTAGTAGAGTACGCAACAAACGTAATCGAGGCAGCAGCAAAGATGCACAACTGTACATATGAGATGAAAGTAATGGGCGGCGCTCAGTCCATGACATCCGATAAAGCAATGATCGACCGTATCAGAGCAGCAGCAGAGGCAGTTGGTCTGAAGGTTTCCAAGGACGACAGCAACCGCAGCGGCGGCAGCGAGGACTACTCCTACATGATGACTCGCGTTCAGGAGCAGGGCGGTATCGCAACATTCATGCGCGTTCACTCCAAACAGTCCGCACCGGGCCACAACCGTCGTTTCGATATCGACGAAGTTGCTATCCCGAACGCAGTTAAAACATTCTGTGCAGCGGTATATGATATTGTGAAATAATCAATCTTGATATAAGACCGGTTCCCACCTTGGGAATCGGTCTTTTTTTGTAGAAAATAAGGTATTATTACCAAAATAACCGCAAAAATCACGAAACCTTTGTTCACATTTCATAAAACCTATGATATAATGTTACTACCACTAAAACTAACTAGTTTTTTGGCACAAAATGAGCAGCAAGAGGTGATATCGTGGTAAGAAAAGAAATGATAGCAATGCTGTTGGCTGGCGGACAAGGCAGCCGTCTTGGCGTACTTACACAGAAAGTGGCGAAGCCTGCAGTATCTTTTGGCGGTAAATACAGGATCATCGATTTCCCGCTGAGCAATTGCATTAATTCTGGCGTTGATACCGTTGGTGTACTGACACAGTATCAGCCATTACGCTTAAATGCACATATCGGAATCGGTATTCCGTGGGATTTAGACCGTAACGTAGGCGGCGTAACCGTTCTTCCGCCGTACGAGAGAAGCAAAGGCAGTGACTGGTATACAGGAACTGCAAACGCAATTTATCAGAACTTAGAGTACATGGATTCTTACAATCCGGAGTATGTTCTGATCCTTTCCGGTGACCACATCTATAAGATGGATTATGAAGTGATGCTTGAGTATCACAAGGCGAACAATGCAGATGTGACGATCGCAGCGATGTCTGTTCCGATGGAGGAGGCAAGCCGTTTCGGTATCCTGATCACAGATGATTCAAACAAGATCACAGAGTTTGAAGAGAAGCCGGCAAACCCGAGAAGCAACCTGGCTTCCATGGGCATTTACATTTTCAATTGGAAAGTTCTCAAAGAAGCGCTCCTGACACTTTCTGATGTTCCGGGCTGTGACTTTGGTAAGCATGTGATCCCGTACTGCCATGAGAAGAGTGGTAAGATCTATGCATATGAATTTAACGGCTATTGGAAAGACGTTGGAACTCTCGGTTCCTACTGGGAAGCTAACATGGAGCTTATCGACATTATTCCGGAGTTCAATCTCTATGAGGAGTATTGGAAGATCTATACAAAGACAGACCGTATCCCGCCGCAGTATATTGACGGTGAGGCGAAGGTTGTAAAGAGCATCATTGGCGAAGGCACAGAGATTTACGGTGAAGTATCCAACTCCGTCATTGGCGAGGGCGTTACCATCGAAAAGGGTGCTGTTGTCAGAGATTCTATTATCATGCAGGACACTGTGATCGGTGCAGGCACGATCGTAGAGAAAGCGATCATCGCAGAAGATGTTAAGATCGGTGCCAACGCGCATCTTGGTGTGGGCGAATACGCAGACAGCAAATTTGATCCAAAAGTTTACCAGTTTGATCTTGTGACTGTTGGTGAGCACTCCGTAATCCCGGATGGCGTAAAGATCGGTAAGAATACGGCGATTTCAGGCGTAACTGAGCCAAGTGACTACCCGGATGGACAGCTTGAAAGTGGCGGCTACATAGTAAAGGCAGGTGGAAACGCATGAGAGCAGTAGGTATTGTTTTAGCTGGTGGTAACAGCAAGCGTATGCGCGAACTTTCCAAGAAGAGAGCGATTGCAGCAATGCCGGTCGCAGGAAGTTTCCGCAGCATCGACTTCGTATTAAGTAATATGAGCAACTCTCACATTCAGAGCGTTGCGGTTTTGACACAGTATAACTCCCGTTCCCTGAACGAGCATCTCAGTTCTTCCAAATGGTGGGATTTCGGTCGTAAGCAGGGCGGTCTCTATGTGTTCCCGCCGACCATTACAGCGGAGCACAATGACTGGTACCGCGGTACAGCAGATGCCCTTTACCAGAACCTGGACTTCTTAAAGAGAAGCCATGAACCGTATGTTGTGATCGCAGCAGGTGACGGTGTTTACAAGCTGGACTACAACAAAGTTCTTGAATATCACATCGAGAAAAAATCAGATATCACGATCGTTTGCAAAGATATGCCGGCAGGAGTCGATGTGACTCGTTTCGGTATGGTAAAAACAAATGCAGACGGTAGGATCATTGATTTCGAAGAGAAACCGATGGTGGCAGATTCCACAACCATTTCCTGCGGTATTTACGTGATCCGTCGTCGTCTGCTGATCGAACTGCTCGAGAGAAGTGCGGGTGAAGGTCACTTTGACTTCGTAAAAGATATTCTCGTTCGCTATAAAAATGTAAAACGAATCTACGCATACAAGATGGATTCTTATTGGAACAATATCGCGTCTGTGGATGCATATTATCAGACCAATATGGACTTCTTAAAACCGGATATCCGCAGATACTTCTTCAGAGAGTACCCGGATATTTATAGCAAGATCGATGATCTGCCGCCGGCAAAATACAATCCGGGCGCAGATGTAAAGAACAGCCTTGTTTCAAGCGGATGTATCTTAAACGGTAAGGTGGAGAACTCCCTTCTGTTCAAGAAAGTATTCATCGGAAACAATTGCGTGATCAAGAATTCCATCATTCTGAATGATGTGTATATTGGGGATAATACCGTCATTGAGAACTGTATCGTAGAGAGCCGTGCAACGATCCGCGCCAATACAACGTATATCGGTCAGCCGAACGATATCAAGGTGGTTGTCGAGGAGAACGAGCGATACACTTTATAGAAGAAGGGGTTTAGCAGGCAGCTATCAGGGGGAGGTTATTTATGCAGGTAACAGATGTACGAGTAAGAAAGCTTGAGAAAGAAGGCAAGATGAAAGCGATCGTATCCATTACTTTGGATAACGAGTTTGTCATTCACGATATGAAGGTCATTGAAGGAGAAAAAGGCTTGTTTATCGCAATGCCGAGCAGAAAGGCAGCGGATGGAGAGTATCGCGATATTGCACATCCGATCAATTCCGATACACGTGCCATGATCCAGAAAATGATCCTTGAAAAATATGAGATGACAATGCTGGAGACAGAATCATAATCAAACTATAATGGGATCCTGCAGTCTGTGAAAAGCAGATTGCAGGATTCTTTTTATTAGCACTTGATTTTCTAAAAAAGTTGTGATAACATGACAAATGTCACACGACTGACGGAAGAAGTGGATAACCACGGGGAGTGTGACTGTAGATAGCCGACCGTCTGGGCAATGGATAGCCTAGAGTGTCGGTTTTTTTGTTTTTTGGTTAAATCCTCGCTAAAAATCCGAAAAATAAAAGGTATGTGAAATTTGCCGAATCACATGCATTTATCTGCAAATTTTTCGTCTATAAAACGACAAATGAGATATTGAAAATGTCATACCAATCCGTTATAATTATAATGGATAAAAAGGTAATACCTGATTTGTAAAAGGTTGTAATTTATATTAATAAGGAGAATCTACTATGGAGAAGAAACTTGTGTACACTGGTAAGACAAAAAATGTTTACGCACTTGAGAACGGCAACTATCTTTTAAAATTTAAAGATGATTGCACAGGTAAAGATGGCGTATTTGATCCGGGTGAGAACGCTGTAGGTCTTACAATCGATGGTGTAGGTGATGTAAACCTTCGTATGTCCATCTATTTCTTTGAGAAGATCAATGCAGCTGGCATCAGAACACACTATGTGAATGCAAACCTTGAAGATACAACTATGGAAGTGCTTCCGGCAAAAGTATTCGGCCAGGGTCTCGAAGTTATCTGCCGTCATAAAGCAGTAGGCAGCTTCATCCGTCGTTATGGTCAGTACATCGAGGCTGGTGCAGATCTTCCGGCTTACGTTGAGACAACATTTAAGAACGATGAGTTAGGCGATCCGCTCGTAACAAAAGATGCTCTTGCAGCATTAGGCGTTATGACAGAGGCTCAGTATGACTCCATGAAAGATATGACACAGAAGATCACACAGATCGTTGCAGATGACCTGAAAGAAAAGGGCATGGTTCTTTATGATATCAAGTTCGAGTATGGTTATGATGCTGATGGCAATGTAATGCTCATCGACGAGATCGCATCCGGCAATATGCGTGTTTATAAAGATGGTCAGTACATCGATCCGATGACTCTTTCTGAGCTGTTCTTTGCTTAAGATTTAATTTAGATCAGGTAACGATTTTATACGATAAATGATAGCGAGGTAAATAGAAATGGCATTTTATTATTCCGAACCGTCCCGTACATTTAACGAGTATTTGTTAGTTCCGGGTTTTTCTTCCAAAGAGTGTACACCGGCAAATGTTACACTGAAGACACCGGTTGTTAAATACAACAAACGTGCTGGCGAAGAGTGTCCGTTAACAATGAATATTCCGATGGTATCTGCAGTTATGCAGTCTGTATCCGGTGAGAAGATGGGTGTTGCTCTTGCAAAAGAGGGCGGTATCGCATTTATTTATGTTTCTCAGCCGATCGACCAGCAGGCAGAGATGGTTCGTCGCGTTAAAAATAACAAAGCTGGTTTCGTAGTGAGCGATTCCAACTTACGTCTTGACAATACAATGGCAGAAGTGGTTGCTCTCAAAGAGCGTACAGGCCACTCCACAATGGCTGTTACTGATGATGGTACAGGCACAGGCAAATTACTTGGTATCGTTACAAGCCGTGACTACCGTGTAAGCCGTATGGATCCGAGCACTCCGGTTTCCGCATTTATGACTCCATTAGAGAAGCTCGTATATGCTCCGGAAGGAACAACATTAAAAGAAGCAAACGACATTATCTGGGAGCACAAATTAAACGCTCTTCCGATCGTTTCCAAAGAAGGCAACCTGGTTTCCTTCGTATTCCGTAAGGACTATGATTTCCACAAGAGCAATCCGTTAGAGTTATTAGATGCTGACAAACGTTACATCGTTGGTGCTGGTATCAATACTCGTGACTATGCTGAGCGTGTTCCGGCTCTCGTTGAGGCTGGTGTTGACGTTCTCGTAATCGACTCTTCCGAGGGTTACTCCGAGTGGCAGGCAATGACTCTTAAGTGGATCCGTGATCACTATGGTGACACAGTAAAAGTTGGTGCAGGTAACGTAGTTGACGGTGAAGGTTTCCGTTATCTTGTTGAAGCTGGTGCTGACTTCGTTAAGATCGGTATCGGTGGCGGTTCCATCTGTATCACACGTGAAACAAAGGGTATTGGCCGCGGTCAGGCTACAGCAGTTATCGATGTAGCAGCAGAGCGTGACAAATACTACGAAGAAACAGGTATCTATGTACCGATCTGCTCTGATGGCGGTATCGTACATGATTATCATATGACTCTGGCTCTTGCTATGGGTTCTGATTTCTGCATGTTAGGCCGTTATTTCTCCAGATTTGACGAATCCCCGACAAGCAAAGTTATGGTAAATGGCAATTACATGAAAGAGTACTGGGGCGAGGGCAGTGCGCGTGCTCGTAACTGGCAGCGTTATGTCCTTGGCGGGGCTGGCAAGCTCAGCTTCGAAGAGGGTGTAGATTCCTACGTTCCGTATGCAGGCGCTCTTTCTGATGGTGTGGCAATTACTTTAGCTAAGATCCGTTCTACAATGTGTAACTGTGGCGCGTTATCTCTTCCGGAGTTACGCGACAAGGCGAAACTGACTCTTGTTTCCGCAGTTTCCATCGTTGAGGGTGGTGCACATGATGTACAGTTGAAGGATTCCTCCGCTGTAAAATAATTATTTGGGAAGAACTCTTCACTGAAATGTTTTGCGGCCGATAGACTTTCTGTCGGCCGCATAGAGTTTAAAGAAAGTAGGAGAATTCTAATGTCTTATAAGTCTGATATTGAAATTGCACAGGAGTGCGCGAAAAAGAAAATTACTGAGATCGCAGTTGTTGCAGGTGTAGAAGATAAATATCTGGAACAGTACGGTAACTACAAGGCAAAAGTTGACTACGCTCTCTTAAGAGACAAGGCAGATGAGCCGAACGGCAAACTGATCCTTGTAACAGCGATCAACCCGACTCCGGCAGGCGAAGGTAAGACTACAACAACAGTTGGTCTTGCTGATGGTCTCCGTAAGATCGGTAAGAAATCTGTGGTTGCACTTCGTGAGCCGTCCCTTGGTCCGGTATTCGGCGTAAAGGGTGGCGCTGCAGGCGGCGGTTATGCACAGGTAGTTCCGATGGAGGATATCAACCTTCATTTCACAGGTGACTTCCATGCGATCGGTGCTGCAAACAACCTTCTTGCTGCAATGTTAGATAACCACATTCAGCAGGGCAACAGCCTTGGCATTGATCCGAGAAAGATCACATGGAGAAGAGCTGTTGATATGAACGACAGACAGCTTAGAAATATCGTGGACGGTCTCGGCGGAAAACCGAACGGAACTCCGCGTGAAGACGGTTTTGATATCACAGTTGCATCTGAGGTAATGGCAGTACTCTGCCTTGCAAGCGATATCACAGACTTAAAAGAAAGACTTTCCAGAATTATCGTTGCATATACTTATGATGATAAGCCGGTAACTGCAGGTCAGTTAAAGGCTCAGGGTGCTATGGCAGCCCTCTTAAAAGATGCTTTAAAACCGAACCTGGTTCAGACTCTCGAAGGTACACCGGCGTTCATCCACGGTGGTCCGTTCGCGAACATCGCTCACGGATGTAACTCCGTAACAGCAACAAGAATGGCAATGAAGTTAGGCGATTATGCTGTAACTGAGGCTGGTTTTGGTGCTGACCTTGGTGCTGAGAAGTTCCTTGATATCAAGTGCCGTATGGCAGGTCTGACACCGTCTGTAGTAGTTGTAGTTGCAACTGTACGTGCTCTGAAGCACCACGGTGGTGTTGCAAAGGCTGACCTCAACAACGAGAACCTTGTTGCTCTCGAGGCAGGTCTTCCGAACCTCCTTCAGCATGTGGAGAACATCACAAAGGTATTCAAATTACCGTGTGTGGTTGCGATCAACGCATTCCCGACAGATACAGAGGCTGAGTTAAAGCTTGTTGAAGAGAAATGTCATGAGCTTGGCGTTAACGTAGCTCTTTCCGAAGTTTGGGCGAAGGGCGGCGAAGGCGGAAAAGCTCTCGCTGAGGAAGTTGTAAGACTCTGTGAAGAGCCGAATGATTTCACATTCAGCTATGAGGACAATATGTCCATTATGGAAAAATTAAACGCGATCGCAACAAAGATCTACAGAGCTGACGGCGTACAGTTGGTGGGCAGTGCTGTAAAACAGATCAAACAGCTCGAGGAGCTTGGATTTGGCAATATGCCGATCTGTATGGCGAAGACACAGTACAGCTTCTCTGACGACCAGAAGAAACTGGGTGCTCCGAGAAACTTTACAATTCAGGTTCGTAACCTGAAGGTTTCCGCAGGCGCAGGCTTTATCGTAGCTCTCACAGGCGATATTATGACAATGCCGGGTCTTCCGAAAGTTCCGGCTGCTGAGAAGATCGATGTAGATGAGAACGGTGTGATCAGCGGATTATTCTAAATGAATATTTAGTTGAGTCAACTTGGTAATAAAGAGTCCCAGGTTGGCAGGAATTTTCAAGCGGACACGCTTTCGCTCAGAGAATTGCGTAACGGTACTAAGGCGCTAAAGCGCCAAGTACCGACGGAATTCTAA
>JAZRLX010000284.1:0-1714 GCA_045647085.1 Pilosibacter sp. | reverse complement strand
TGCAATGCTGACAGAGATGTTTACAAATATTGGTATGAAAGTGCAGATTCTGGAGTCTCCGACTAAACCGGCAGTTTTTGCGGAATTAAAGTCAAAACAGGAAAATGTTCCGACTGTGTTATTCTACGGTCACTATGACGTGCAGCCGGCAGAGCCATTAGAGCTCTGGAATACACCGCCATTTAGACCGACTGTGATCGGAGACAAATTATACGGTCGCGGTGTGGCAGACAACAAAGGTCAGTTTATGGCCCATGTGATGGCAGTTCAGTCTTATATGGAAGTGTTGGGAGATGTTCCGGTTAATGTGAAATTTATCCTTGATGGCGAGGAGGAGAGTGGAAGCCCGAGCCTTCCGTGGATCGCAGAGCACAACCGCGAGCTTTTACAGGCTGATATTATGTATGTTTCCGATGGAAGCATGTACAGTGATACGATCCCGCAGATTACATATGGTAACCGTGGTGTTCTTTCTTTTGATATTGATATTACAACAGCGGAAACTGACAACCATTCCGGTAATAAGGGTGGCGTCATTGAAAATGCAGCGTGGAAAATGGTAAAACTTCTTTCTACAATGGTAGATGAAGACGGACATGCTACAATTGATGGATTCTACGATACGATTACTCCGATTTCTCCGGCTCAGCAGAAGATGATCGAGGAATTAGAGTTTGATCCGGAAACACTTTGCAAATTATATGGTGTAAAACAGTTAAAGCATAATGATAAGTTTGAGTTTTATCGTCATCTGATGTTCCTTCCGACGCTGACGATCAATGGAATCACAAGCGGTTACGGTGGAGATGGATCTAAAACCATCATTCCTTGTCATGCGAAAGCAAAGATCGATATTCGTCTGGTGCAGGGACAGAAAGGAATTGATATTTACGAAAAAGTAAAACGTCATGTGGAAAACGTGGATCCGACAGCAGTTCTCAGTGAATATTCTGTTATGGAGGCATCTGTGACGGAGCCGTCTCTTCCTATTATTATGAAAGTAAGAGAAGCAGTTAAGAAAGCATACGATGTGGAGCCGGTAAACATGCCGCTGGCAGGCGGAAGTCTTCCGAATTACGTGTTTACGGATATCTTGCAGATGCCGACCATCAGTGTTCCGTATGGAAATCCGGATGAGAATAACCATGCGCCAAATGAAAACTTTAAACTTTCCTGTTATTTTAGCGGAATTCATGCGACAGCGCAGGTTCTGTATGAACTGGGAACACTTACAGTTGAAGAATAAAAATATGCAAAAAAGAGTGTCTCAAGCTGAATTTGAGACACTTTTTTTGTTAAGAAAATCTTACGAAAATGTGGTAAAACGAGGCAATTCTGTGAACTTTATCATGTGTAGTTGACAGAGAAGGTGATTTGTCAGTATAATATCGTATGGTGTCATTTTTTGGAATAATGAAAGATGACAGAGGAGAAAATAGATGAAAAAACACGGAAAACAGATTCTGGCGGCTCTGATGAGTGCACTGATGGTGGTGCAGTTACCGGGTATGTCAGGATTTTTGAATGATAATCCCGGAATTGCATACGCAGATACATATCGACAGGCCACTGTTGAAGCTACTGCCTTAAATGTCCGAAGCGGTCCGGGAACCGGAAATGCGATCGTAAAGAAATTGAGCCATGGAGCAGCCGTGACTGTGATCGGAGAGGCTCGAGAGAGTGCGGGAACTGTCTGGTATAAGATTCGCTTTAC
>JAZRLX010000283.1:0-2236 GCA_045647085.1 Pilosibacter sp. | reverse complement strand
ATCGTAGAATTAGACAACGGAAAACTGTATCGTTATCAGGCAAATTATGAAGGATTCCTGGAGTTAAAGGCGGAGCGCATGGACATGGAGCGTGCATCCGAGAGAAAGCGCCAGTCTATTTTACGCGTGGAGCTGGAGTGGGTGAAGCGTGGTGCGAGAGCGAGAACGACCAAACAGAAAGGACGTCTCCAGAGATACGAAGATCTGAAAAATCAGAAAGGACCGACAGAAGAACTTTCTGTAGAAATGGAATCCGTTTCCAGCAGACTCGGCCGTACGACCGTGGAGCTTTCCGATATTTGCAAAGCTTACGGCGATAAAGTCCTGATCAAGGATTACACATATTTCTTCCTGAAGAATGACCGAATCGGATACATTGGACCGAACGGAAGCGGTAAATCCACGCTGATGAAGATCATAGCAGGCTGGGAAAAACCGGATTCCGGAACCATCGAGATCGGACAGACAGTCAAAATGGGTTACTTCTCTCAGGAGAATGAAGACATGGACACCAGTCTGAAGGTGATCGATTACATTAAAAATGTTGCGGAATATGTGAAGACAAAAGACGGAAGCATCAGTGCGTCTCAGATGTTGGAGCGATTCTTATTCCCGCCGTCCGTGCAGTACACGGTGATCGGAAAGTTATCCGGTGGTGAGAGAAGAAGACTGTACCTTCTGAAGATATTGATGGATGCGCCGAACGTGCTGATCCTGGACGAGCCGACCAATGACCTGGATATCAAGACATTGATGATCTTAGAGGATTATCTCGACAGCTTCCAGGGCATTGTGATCACAGTTTCCCATGACCGTTATTTCCTGGATCGTGTAGTTCGCAGGATCTTTGCATTCGAGGGTGATGGAGTGATCCGCCAGTACGAAGGTGGATTTACGGACTACCAGATCAAGAAAGAAGCTGAGATGGCGGCTCTTGGAGAGACAGCCGGCAGCGGAGCCGGTGCGAAAGGCGGAAAAGCTGCAGCAAATACAACTGTGGCAGAACCGGCGAAGAAGACCGAAAAACCGCGTGAGAAAAAGCTGAAATTTACTTACATGGAACAGCGCGAATGGGATACCATCGAAGATGATATGGCAGCGCTGGAAGATAAAATTGCAGATTTGGATGCGCAGATCGCAGCGTCTGCAACCAATTACGGAAAACTTCGTGAATTGATGGCAGCGAAAGAAGAGACAGAAGCAAAGCTGGAAGAGAAGATGGAACGCTGGATGTATTTAAATGATCTGGCGGAGAAAATCGCAGAGCAGAATAAATAGAACAGACCGGGCTCATTATGCCGGAGATAGTAATGGGGGGAACATACTATGGCAAAGAGAACGAATATGATGTATCCGCTGGGTGTGACGATCACAGAGAGCGGAGCCGAAATCTTGGTACAGGCAGAGGCGGAAAAAGTATCCCTGCTGCTGTTCAAAGCAGGGGAAAAAGAATGCTTCGAGCAGTTTGAATTCCTTGAAGAACATCGAATTGGCGATGTCTGGACCATGAGCCTTCCGGGATACGATTTCAAAGGACTGGAGTACGGATTTGAAGCAGATGGGGAATGGTTTGTGGATCCGTGTGCAAAAGCAGTGACCGGAAGAACTGTATGGGGCAGCGTTTCTGAAGAAATGGTCCGCGCACGTGTGACAGACACTTCGTTTAACTGGGATACAGACAAAAAGCCGTCCATTCCTTATTCCGATACAATCTTATACCGTTTCCATGTTCGCGGTCTGACCAAGCATCCGTCCTCTCATGTGAGAAATAAAGGAACTTACGCAGGTGTTGTGGAGATGATCCCGTACTTTAAGAGCCTGGGCGTGACCAGCCTGGAATTGATGCCTGTGTCTGAGTTCGACGAAGTGATGAAGGAGCTGACACCGTCGGAGACTCCGGGTGGTAAACCGGAATTAAAACCAAACGGAAAGCTGAATTACTGGGGATACGGACCGACATTTCCATATGCGCCGAAGGCTGCATACGGAACCGGATTTATGCCGGTGGAGATCGAGTTTAAGATCATGGTAAAAGAACTGCACGATGCAGGTCTGGAATGCATTCCGGAGATGTATTTTACAGGAGAAGAGACCATTCCGCAGGTATTAGATGTGCTGAGATACTGGGCAGAAGAATATCATGTGGATGGATTTAAATTATCAGGAGTCGTTCCGACCGAAGCGATCGCAGCTGATCCGTTCCTGAAGGATCTGAAATTATTTGCAGATAACTGGA
>JAZRLX010000282.1:0-3011 GCA_045647085.1 Pilosibacter sp. | reverse complement strand
GTGAATGCGATGTCTCTTGTTGCTGCATGTGATTATACGATCCGACTTCGCGATGGATATGCAGAGAAACTGGGCATGACAAATGCGGAGTTTATGAACGGTCTTGTTTCCTATATTGAAAAGGGAAATATGGAAATCGTGAAGAAAACTAAAAAAGGCGAGAGACTGGTAGATCTGAAACCATTGATCTTTGAACATGCTGTGACAGAAGACGGTGAAGGAATTTTCTTAAAGCTTTCTTCCGGAAGTGCAAACAATATCAAACCGGAACTTGTTTTGGAAGCATATTGTAACAGTATGGAAAAAGAATATCCGGCGTTTGGATTTGCGATCAACCGCGAAGAAGTGTATGCAGACAATGGTTCTGAGCAGGCACACAAATTTGTAACTCTGGAATCTTTTGGAGAAGACATTGAATAAATTAATTTTTACAACACTCAGGGGTCGGCACGCAGCTGTGCTGGCCTCTGAAAAACGAATCCTTCAATTTGAGTTTGAAGGTGAAGAAGCCGCGGAGCAGATCGGTACCATTTATATCGGAAAAGTCCGAAATGTGGTAAAGAATCTCAATGCGGCTTTTGTAGAATATAAGCCGGGAATCAACGGCTACTATAGTTTAAATGATAATCGTGTACATATATTCGCAGATGGTACAAGGTCTGACAGAATGCTAAAATCCGGGGATGAGATTGTTGTACAGATTTCTAAGGCAGCTATTAAAACAAAGGATGCTGTCCTTTCCGGAGAGTTAACCCTAACCGGCCGCTATGTCGCAGTTATGGCCAGAAATGGAGTTTCTCTTGGTATTTCAACCAAAATACGAGACAAGAAATGGCGTGAAGTATTTAAGGAACAGTGGGAGTCGGAGTATAACCATTATTTCAATGATAACTCTCTTTCCTTCATTATTCGTACCAATGCTTATGAAGCAGATTTTACTTCTGTTATTGCAGAAGCCAGAACTTTGGCCGAACGTTTAGAAAAAATCTATCGCAATGCTTCATTCCGTACTCCACATAGCGTTCTTTACAGTCCGGATTCTTTTGCGATCTCTAAGATTCGTGATTTGTATAAGCAGGATACCATAGAGATCGTTACAGATGATCGTGAAATTTACGATGAATTAATGAATTCAGAGTACTCAGACAATCAAATTAGATTTTATGAGGATACTTATCCATTATCATCGCTGTATAATCTTGAAACATCTTTGGAACGGGCTCTTGGAAAAACAGTCTGGCTGAAATCCGGAGGCTATCTGGTGATTGAACCGACAGAAGCGATGACAGTCATTGATGTTAATACAGGTAAGAATATTGAAAAAAAATCTCCGGAAGATGTTTATTATAAGACAAACCTGGAAGCAGCTGCAGAAATTGCATTCCAGCTTCGCTTAAGAAATCTTTCAGGTATCATAATTGTTGACTTTATTGATATGAAAGAGGAAGAGCATAACTTAGAACTGTTAAATGTCTTCCGTCAACACTTAAATCTGGACCCGGTCAAAACAACTTTGGTTGATATGACAGCTCTTGGACTCGTGGAAGTGACAAGAAAGAAGATCAAACAGCCACTTCACGAACAGATGCGAAAATAAGGAGAGGATACATATGTTGTCCACATTCAAAAGAAAATTTATCGGTGATAGAAACTTTTACCGAAAAGTTATTTATATTGTTATTCCGATGATTATCCAAAATGCAATTACAAGTTTTGTAAACTTTTTGGACAATATTATGGTCGGTCAGATCGGTACAGAACAGATGACCGGTGTGGCGATCGTCAATCAGTTGATCTTTGTATTTAATCTTTGTATTTTTGGTGCTGTATCAGGAGCAGGAATATTTGGAACTCAGTATTATGGAAAAGGTGATTATGAAGGTCAGAAATTTGCCTTCCGATATAAGCTTTACTCCGGTCTCATGATCATTGGTTTTGCTTTGTACCTTTTTACAAGCTGGGATTCAAGTTTGATCAGTTTATATTTAAATGATACCGGAAGCGTCGGAGATATTGCGAAGACTCTGGAATATGGCAAACAGTATATGGCAATCATGATCTGGGGACTCCCGGCTTTTGCAATTTCACAGATTTATATCAATTCCATCCGAGAAACCGGTAAAACTGTAATCCCGATGGTTTCAGGTGCAGTAGCAGTAGGTGTAAATCTGGTCCTTGATTATTGCCTGATCTTTGGTATCGGACTCTTTCCGGAGCTCGGTGTTCAAGGAGCGGCCCTTGCCACTGTAGCTGCACGTTTTGTAGAATGTGCGATCATTTTAGTTTGGACACACACTCATAAAAATGAAAACCCTTACATTGTGGGTGCATACAAAGGCTTTGGAATGCCTGGGAAAATATTCAAAGATATTTTTATCAAAGGCACACCTCTGATGCTTAATGAGGTATTGTGGGCTTGTGGTATGACAACTGTTGTACAGTGTTATGCAGTACGTGGTCTGGAGGTAGTGGCGGCACAGAATATCACTTCAACGATCACAAACCTATTTAATATTGTATATATGCAGATCGGAGCCAGCATTGCGATTGTCGTCGGACAATTGTTAGGTGCCGGTAAACTGGAAGAAGCGAAAGATGCAGACAATAAGATGATCTTCTTCTGTGTGTCTGCTTGCGCCGTGATCGCTTGCTTTATGATCGCGTTTGGAAGCCTTTTCCCTGATTTGTACAACACAGAACCGGAAATCCGTGCACTTGCTACCCAGTTTATTCGGATCGCAGCACTGTTTATGCCATGCTGTGCATTCTGTCATGCTACATACTTTACACTCAGATCCGGCGGTAAAACTGTCATAACATTTATTTTCGACAAAGTCGGATCGTAGCCATGTCGTTCTGTGAGCCAAGGAGTTGTAGCCCCTAATTGTCTTCCTAAGACCGCCTTGGCCTCCGACTTGATCGCAGCACTGTTTATGCCATGCTGTGCATTCTGTCATGCTACATACTTTACACTCAGATCCGGCGGTAAAACTGTCATAACATTTATTTTC
>JAZRLX010000281.1:0-7496 GCA_045647085.1 Pilosibacter sp. | reverse complement strand
GACGTTGGTCTTGACAGAGGCCTCATCGGTGCATACGGCCAGGACGACAGAGTATGTGCTTACACAGCTCTTATGGCTGATATGGAAACAAAGATGCCGACTCGTACAACACTGACAATCCTTGCTGATAAAGAAGAGATCGGCTCCACAGGCAACACTGGTCTGAACTCCGATTTCGTTCTTCATATCGTAGAGGATATCTGTGCTAGCATGGGCAATGCAAACGTTAGAAAGACACTTCGCAACTCCCTTTGCTTATCTTCTGACGTAAACGCAGCTTACGACCCGACATGGTCTTCTGTATACGAGGACAGAAACTCCAGCTACATCCACAAAGGATGCGTACTGACAAAGTACACAGGTTCCAGAGGTAAAAACGGCTCCAACGATGCAAGCGCTGAGACAATGACAAAAGTTATCAACATGATGGATGCAGAAGGCGTTTACTGGCAGACAGGTGAACTCGGTGCTGTTGACGTAGGCGGCGGCGGAACAATCGCTCTCCTCGTTGCTCACATGGATGTGGACGTTGTAGACCTTGGTGTGCCGATCCTTTCCATGCACGCTCCGTTCGAGCTTGCTTCCAAACTTGATGTATACAATACATACAAGGCATTCTGTGCATTCTACAAATAAAGTGTGTATTTAGGTTACTAAAAATAAATAATAAGTATCTGTAGAAAATCCCGTACTATCTCAAAAACGGCTTACTACCTTTGCTTCACAGCGTTTTATTCGCCCTTACGCCAGTCGCGATAAAGACGTTTCGACATCTGTAAGGGCGCAAAACTTGTGAAGCGCAGTCGTCCAGCCTATTATTTGAGACATGTACGGGATTTTCCATCAGATACTTTTTATTATTTAGCAGCCTAAATACACGTATTAACTTATAGTTTCTAGACATATCACATGTTTTCAGTTGATTGAACACAGTGCACTTACTGGTATTTAATTAAGACAACTTGGCTATGAAAAAGTCTCAGGCTGACAGGTGTTTTCAAGAAGGACCATAGAATTCCGTCGGTACTTGGCGCTTTAGCGCCTTAGTACCGTTACGCAATTCTCTGAGCGAGAGCGGGTCCGCTTGGAAATCCCTGTCAACCTGGGACTTCTTTATTATCAAGTGGACTTGTTTAAATACACATTTAATTTCTTAAAAAACTGTGAAAAACCTTTTCAACAAAATTCGTTTATGATAAAATCGCGAAAGTGGGTATTTGTACCCGGAGCATCCTAAGAATTTTGGAAAGGGAAAGAACATGAACAAGAAAAATATGATGAAAGCCGGTCTTGCAATGGCAGCAGCTATGGTGGTGATGACCGGTTGTGGAAATAATACAGCAACAGAAACAACAGCAGCAACAACAGCGGCTGTGGTAGAGACAACAGTTGCTCAGGCGGAGACAGAGGCATCTCTGGTGCTTGGTGAGTACAAAGGTCTGACACATACAAAAGTGAAAGATGAGGTTACTTCCGGTGAGGTAGAGGCTCAGATTCACAGCCTTGCAGTTCAGTATCCGCCGAGAAAAAAGGACCGTCCGGCAGCGGGAGGAGACAAAGCCAATATTGACTATGTAGGTAAGCTGGATGGCGTTGCATTTGAAGGCGGAACTGCGTATTCTCACGATCTGGAGCTTGGATCCGGTGAATTTATCAATGGATTCGAGGAAGCTGTCATTGGTATGATGCCGGGCGAGGAGAAAGATATTCCGCTCACATTCCCGACTGACTATCATGCAGCAGATCTTGCGGGTAAAGATGTTATCTTTACCGTAAAGCTGAATTATGTTACAAACCTGAATGAAATTGAGGTCAACGATGAGCTTGCTCAGCGTGTAACTTATAAGAAGGATGCAACTCTGGAACAGTTGAAAGAAGAAACTCGCAACAAGATGGAGATCAATGCAGAGGTTTATTATTATCTGGAGTCTGCAGCGGAACTGTTAACTCAGGTGGTTGAAAACTCTGAGGTTACAGTAGATTCCAAATTAGCAGAAGAAAGAGTTACTGAATTCAAGAATCAGTATGTTGCGCAGGCTATGCTGTATGGAATGGATTATAAGACATTCCTCGCATCATTTATGAATACAACTCCGGAGCAGGCAGAAGCAGATGTGGTGAACTCTATTAAAGAGGAGATGGTCATGAATGAGATCATCCGTATTGAGAACATTCAGGCGACAGATGATCAGAAGGCGAAGGTTGCCTGGATCAACGGTTGCGACAGTCCGGAACATCTTGTGGAGCGCTATGGTGAAGAACAGGCTGAGAAGATGTATGGCATGTATGCAGGAACTTACTTCCTGATCGAGAACGCTGCGAAATAAATAGTATTTTGATAGAAGGAATCAAATATGAAGAAACATAGTTTAGTAAAAGCCGGTCTTGCAATGGCAGCAGCCGTAGTTGTTATGACAGGCTGTGGAAACGGAGAAACTGCAACAAAGGCAGCAGCAGAGACTACTGCTGCTGCAGAAGAGACAACCGCATTTGAGACAAAGTCTGCAGAGGAACTGGTTGATGAAGCGAAGATTGTTTTAGGTGAGTATAAAGGTCTGGCACGTACGATCACAAAGACAGAGATTACAGAGTCTTATATCGAGAATGAATTAGCGTATCTTGCGAGTCTGTATCCGGTAGAAGTAACCGGTCGTCCGGCTCAGCTTGGTGACGTTGCAAATATTGATTATACCGGATACGACGGGGATGTTGCATTTGCAGGCGGTACAGCGACCGGTTATGATCTGGAGCTTGGAAGCGGCTCCTTCATCGATGGTTTTGAAGATGGTATCGTTGGCATGGAGATCGGTGAGGAAAGAGATCTGAACCTCAAGTTCCCGGAGCAGTATCACAGTGCTGAACTGGCAGGCAAAGAAGTTGTTTTCAAAGTGAAATTAAACAGCCTGGCAAGTGCAGAAAATTCTAAAGTGGATGATGATCTTGCGAAGAGAGTAATGGGAGATGATTCCGCAACATTGGAAATGTTAAAAGCGGACGTAAAGAAAGATCTGGAACTTCAGGCAGAGCATGAGTATTATGTGAATGCAGGTGCAGAGGTTCTGGCGAATCTTGTTGCAGTTTCTGAGATTATCGTAGATCCGGATGCAGTAGAGCAGATGCATTATCAGATGGAAACTACATATCAGGCTCAGGCTGCCATGTACGGCTTTGCATATGAAGATTTCTTATCTTATTTCCTTGGTATGACACCGGATGAACTGGAAATGTATGCGGAGAGCATTGTGAAACAGGAAATGGTTCTCGATGAGTTGGTAGCCAAAGAGGGATTATCTGCGACAGATGAGCAGAAAGATATGATCGCTCGTATGAATGGTTTTGAAAATGCAGACGCGCTGTTAGCTCAGATCGATGCAGAGGCGGCAGAGAATGTATTTAACATGGGTGCTGCAAACTATTTCCTTCTCGGAAACTCTGTTTTAGCAGAATAATCAATAAAACATATGACGAAAAGAAAAGCATTATTTTTTGATATTGACGGTACACTTCTCACAGACGGAACGAAGATCCTTCCAAAGAGCGCTGAAGAAGCATTAAAAAAAGCGCGTGAAGCCGGTCATATGGTCTTTATCAATACAGGACGCTCCAGGATCCTGATGCAGGAACTGGAAGGCAAGATCGAGGTGGATGGATACCTCTGTGGCTGCGGAACGCTGATCGAAGTTCAGGGACGCAAACTGATGCACCATCTGATCTCTGCGGAACGCCGATTTGAAATTCAGAAGGGAATCCTTCAGCATAAGCTGGACGGAATCCTGGAAGGACCGAACGGGATTTTCGTACAGCCGGGACAGTCCCATATGCCGGGTGTCCAGAAAGTAAAAGACCGCTTCCTCGGAAGTGGTGTGATGTTTGAGGCAGAATGGACAAAAGGACCGCTCATGTTCGATAAATTCTGTGTTTTACAGGATGAGAACAGTGATATGGATGGTTTTAAGAAGTTTTTGGAACCGGACTTTGCATGGATCGATCGCGGACACAATTTATTTGAATGCGTTCCGAAGGGATTCGACAAGGCGACTGCCATGGAATTTATTCTGAATTATTTTCAGATTCCGTGGGAGGAGTCCTATGCTTTTGGTGACAGCAGCAACGATCTTGCAATGATCAAATATGCTTGTCATTCTGTGATCATGGAAGATCACGCAGAAGTTTTGGAACCGTATGCAGAACTTATCACGAAAAAGGTGGAAGAGGACGGTATCGCGTACGCGTTTGAACAATTAAAGATCATAGAGTAAATGATAAAAGGGGCATCTCATATGAGATGCCCCTGGTTATTTCAAGGATTGATTAATTCTCCGGCTCGATCAGACCGTATGTGTTTGCTTTTCTCTTGTAAACAACGTTGATCTGTTCTGTCTCGGAATTGAGGAACATGAAGAAATCATGTCCTAACAGTTCCATCTGTAAACAAGCCTCTTCCGGATCCATCGGTTTCATCGCAAAGCGTTTTGTCTTCACGATCTTGATCGCCTCTTCCGGCTCAGCTTCTTCCTGGATAAACAGATCGCTGAATGCAGTCGCGCTCTGTTTTTTGTCTACAATTTTTGTTTTATATTTTTTGATCTGACGCTCGATCACCTCTTCTACGAGATCGATGGAAACGTACATATCACTGGAGTCCTGTTCAGCACGGATAATGGTGCCTTTGATCGGAATGGTGACCTCGATGTTCTGACGTCCTTTTTCTACACTCAGTGTAGCATGCACTTCAGTATCCGGAGAGAAATAACGGTCGAGTTTAGAAAGCTTGCTCTCTACAGCCTCTTTTAACGGTTCAGTTACGTTGATGTTTTTGCCACTAATGATATAACGCATAGAATCACTCCTTCTTTATTAGGATGGCTTTATTATAGCATATAATTCTGTAAAAAACAACCAATATCCTCAAGATTTGCGACAATTTAAATATATTAAAAAAGTATTAAAACGATAGAAAAATCCTCGACAGGGTTCGCCATTTGTCAATGGTTTTAGGGAAAAAAGAAGTCGAAAAAAGAAATTTTATAAAATGTGTACAAAAAATAAACAACTAAGAAATTCACAGGAATCGGGAGTTTTCCCGTGGATAAGATTGTGGATAATGTGGATAACTTAGTGTATAACTGGAATTATCCCGTAAATTAGGCATATTTGGGGTGGACAGATTTCAACATAAGGATTGTGGATTAATGTGGATAAAGTGGATAAGTCAAAAATCGAACATAAATTTTGTGCAATTTGTCTGGTTTACAATAAAAAAGAGAATTATGTCGACGAGAAATATGTTAATAATTTGTGACTAAAATGTAAAATATTAAGGAACCCGTTGAATTGAGCATGTGAAAGTGTTAAAATATAAAGGATTGTATCATTAGGTAAGTATACCAATTTATAAACTAGGAGTGTGAACATGGGTCTTTTTGAGAAAGTGTTTGGTACACACAGTGACCGTGAATTAAAAACGATCAGACCAATTGTTAATAAAATCGAAAATCTGCGTCTGACGATGCAGGCAATGAGCGATGAGGAATTAAGAGATCAGACCAGAAAGTTTAAAGAGCGTCTGGCAAATGGAGAAACGCTGGATGATATTCTTCCGGAAGCATTCGCGACCGTTCGTGAAGCAAGTAAACGTGTTTTAAATATGGAGCATTATCAGGTGCAGCTGATCGGTGGCGTAGTCCTTCACCAGGGTCGTATCGCCGAGATGAAGACAGGTGAAGGTAAAACTCTTGTTTCCACATGTCCGGCATATTTAAACGCGCTGGCAGGCAAGGGTGTGCACATCGTTACTGTCAATGACTATCTTGCAAAGCGAGATGCGGAGTGGATGGGTCAGGTCCATGAATTCCTCGGATTAAAAGTCGGTGTGGTTCTGAACCACATGGATCCGAAGGAGAGACAGAAACAGTACAACTGTGATATCACTTACGTTACAAACAACGAGTTAGGTTTTGACTATCTCCGTGATAACATGGCGATCTATAAAGAAGAGATGGTTCTTCGCAGTCTCGACTATTGTATCATTGACGAGGTTGACTCCGTATTGATCGATGAGGCGAGAACTCCGCTGATCATTTCCGGTCAGAGCGGCAAGTCCACAAAGCTCTATGAGATGTGCAATATTCTTGCACAGCAGATGACTCTGGGTGAAGAGACGGAGTTCAACAAGTTAGCAGCTCTGTTAGGCGAAGAGATGACAGAGTCCGGTGACTTTGTTATGAACGAGAAGGATAAAGTCGTAAACCTGACAGCAGATGGTGTACAGAAGGTTGAGAGATTCTTCCACATCGAGAACCTTGCAGATCCGGAGAACCTGGAGATCCAGCACAATATGATCCTTGCTCTCCGTGCGCATTATATGATGCACCGTGACAAAGACTATGTGGTAAAAGACGGTCAGGTTATGATCGTTGATGAGTTCACAGGTCGTATTATGCCGGGCCGTCGTTATTCCGATGGTCTTCACCAGGCGATCGAGGCCAAGGAAGGTGTAAAGGTTCGCAGAGAGTCCAGAACTCTTGCCAACATCACATTCCAGAACTTCTTTAACAAGTTCAAAAAGAAAGCCGGTATGACAGGTACTGCTCAGACAGAGGAGAAGGAGTTCCGTAACATCTATGAGATGGACGTTATCGTGATCCCGACCAACGTTCCGGTAAAACGTAAAGACCATGAAGATGCCGTTTACAAGACCAAAAAAGAGAAGTTCTTAGCGGTTGTAAACGAGATCGAGGCAACTTACAAGAAAGGCCAGCCGGTCCTCGTTGGTACCATTACCATCGAGACTTCCGAGATGCTGAGCCAGTTACTGAAAAAACGCGGTATTCCGCACAACGTCCTCAATGCGAAGTTCCATGAGCGCGAGGCTGAGATCGTTGCAGATGCAGGTATGACAGGTGCGGTTACGATCGCTACCAACATGGCAGGCCGTGGTACCGATATTAAACTGGACGATGTTGCAAAAGCAGCCGGCGGTCTTAAGATCATCGGTACAGAGCGCCACGAGTCCAGACGTATCGACAACCAGCTCCGCGGACGTTCCGGCCGTCAGGGTGACCCGGGTGAGTCTCGTTTCTATATCTCCCTGGAAGACGATCTGATGCGTTTATTCGGTTCTGATAAACTGATGGATATGTTCAATGCTCTCGGTGTTCCGGAAAATGAGCAGATCGAGCATAAACTTCTTTCTTCCGCTATTGAAAAAGCGCAGCAGAAGATCGAGACAAACAACTACGGCATTCGTGAAAACCTCTTAAAGTATGACCAGGTTATGAACGAGCAGCGTGAGGTGATCTACGGCGAGCGTCGTCAGGTATTAAACGGCGAGAACATGCGCGAAGTGATCATCGGTATGATCAACGAGATCGTTGAGAATGCGGTAGATATGTCCATTGGTGACGATCAGCCGTTTGAAAAATGGGATTTCAAATCCTTAAATGAGCTTCTTCTTTCTGTAATCCCGATCCGTCCGTTTGTTCCGACACCGGATA
>JAZRLX010000280.1:0-16516 GCA_045647085.1 Pilosibacter sp. | reverse complement strand
TTGGCGCTTTAGCGCCTTAGTACCGTTACGCAATTCTCTGAGCGAAAGCATGTCCGCTTGAAAATTCCTGTCATCCTGGGACTCTTTATTACCAAGTTGACTCAACTAAATATCCACTTTACTCCGCAAGTTCCTTCTTATACACCTCAATAACCTGCTTCATAGCCTCTGCGCCCGGAGCGCCGATAGTCATTCTCTTTTCTACACAAGTCTTCATAGAGATCGCTTCGTAGATATCTTCCTGGAATACCGGGCTGATGGCCTGGTATTCTTCAAGGCTCAGCTCATCAAGAGAGAGATTTTTTTCAATGCAAAGAAGTACAAGCTGACCGATGATTCCGTGTGCATCACGGAATGCCACGCCATGGTTTACCAGATAGTCTGCTGCATCTGTCGCATTGGTGAAGCCTTTCTTCGCACTCTCCTCCATTACATCTTTGCGGAATGTCATAGAAGAAACCATTCCAGTAAAGAGCAGGAGACAGCCCTTTACAGTATCGATCGCATCAAAAGTCAATTCTTTATCTTCCTGAAGATCTTTGTTGTATGCAAGTGGAGTACCCTTTGTGATTGTAAGCATAGATACCAGCGCGCCATACACACGTCCTGCTTTACCACGGATCAGCTCTGCGATATCCGGATTCTTCTTCTGTGGCATGATACTGCTGCCTGTGCTGTAAGAATCGTCCATTTCTACAAAACGATACTCGTTTGTGTTCCAGATGATGATTTCCTCACAGAAACGGCTCAAATGCATGGAAATAGTGGAAAGCGCGGATAACAGTTCGATCAGGTAATCTCTGTCTGCCACAGAATCCATGCTGTTGAGTGTCGGACCATCAAATCCGAGCAGCTCTGCTGTGTATGCACGATCCAGCGGATAAGTGGTTCCTGCAAGTGCACCGGAACCGAGCGGACAGAAGTTCATACGTTTTCTGATATCTGCCAGACGACTTCTGTCTCTGCGGAACATCTCATAGTACGCACCTACATGGTGAGCAAGAGTGATCGGCTGGGCTTTCTGCAAATGTGTGAAGCCCGGCATATATGTGTGAAGATTCTCTTCCATTAATTCCAGAAGCACTTCTAAAAGTCCTTTTAAAAGTTCATCTAACTCGTCAATCTCATCTCTGGTGTAGAGTTTCATATCGAGAGCCACCTGATCGTTACGGCTGCGACCTGTGTGAAGTCTCTTTCCTGCCTCTCCCACACGCTCTGTCAGATGCGCTTCTACGAAGGAATGGATATCCTCATGCTCTGTTGTAATCTCAAGAGTACCATTTTCCAGATCTTCGCGAATGCTGTTCAGACCGGCAATGATCACATCTCTGTCCTCTTCAGATAAAATCCCCTGTTTTGCAAGCATGGTCACATGAGCGATACTGCCTGCAATATCCTGTCTATAAAATTTCTGGTCAAAAGAGATTGATTCGTTAAAATTGTGTACTAACTGATTGGTCTGTTTTGTAAAACGTCCACCCCAAAGTTTCATATTTGGGTCCTCCTTTGTATCATTTTTTTACTACTGTTATTCTTCATTCTCAAGATCCGAATCTTCCGAATCTATTTCTTCGTCTACCGGTAATTCTTCCTCAAATACAATTGCATCTGTTTCATTATCTGCATCCGCATTCATTGTCTCAAGTGCTGCTGCCGCTTTACGCGCAGCTTTCTTCTCCTGATAACGACGTTCCATAATGCGGTCTACAACAAACAGCATTGCCAGGATCGCAACCGAAACAAGTGTGATGATGATACCCGGTTTTAAGCCGGCCGGGAAATACTCGAATGTAATCGTATGCTCACCTGCAGGCACCTGTATGGAAAGAAATGCTTCGAAGATTTTCTCTGTCTCCACAACCTCGCCATCCACTTTCACAGTCCAGCCCTTTTCATATGGAATAGATGTGAATAACACGCCTCTCTCCGCAGCATTGACCGTTCCTTCTAATTTTGTATCTTCCCAGCTGGTCAGCTTCAGTGGAGTCTGATTTAACTTCTCATACAGCGAAATCATAGCACTGTCAGAGAAACGGTAAACCTCGCACTTCATGTCCTGGTCATCGGTCTGGGATGTCAGAGTTACCTGATTTCCTGCTATGAGAGATCCAAGCTCTAACAAATAACCGCGGTCCGTATTATTGAATGTCTTTGAACCGCTCGGTACTGAAGCCTTTACGCTTTTTACCTTTTTATTGGATACATATACATAGTAGTAACCGTCCGTATCCGGTGTAAACGTACAGTTCTTTCCGGATGTATGGCTGTCAATCCATTCCAGAACCTTCTCAGTTCCCATAGTCTGACAAAGATCATTCTGCACTTCTGCCGGATTATTCATCTTGAACTGCCAATTATCTTCCACGGAGAACGGGAGTACAAAACCAAGCGGTAATGTATACAGATTCTCGTAAAGATATGTTTCTCCACTTTCTTTCATATATGCCCAGAGCTCCGTGTTCGGAACCTCTTCGGAATACAGAGCATATTTAATAGAAACAAGACTATCCACTAACGGAGTGCTTCCTGTAATACTATAGGAGTTTGTGGATGCCTCACAGCCCATTCGTTTGAAGAACTCTGTCAGATCCGCATTGGCCGTGGATGAGAACAAGGATACTGACGGAAAATTCATCCATGCACCGTCATTCTTCGTTTTTCTTGTCTTTTTCTCCACACGGTAAAAATCGTCTGTCGGCTCAACCATGTCCATTAAAAACTGTACATCCTCATTGTCTCTTGTATAGGCCTCGCGGCTTGTGATCGTAACACTGGTCACCGCCGTATTGGCTGCCGCTTCGACTGACACAAGGATCAATGCCAGGAACGCTGCCAGGGCCCTCTTCTCACATTTATACAGATGAAGAACACCTGCATACATTGCCAGCACAATGATCGCCACATAGAAAATTGAAAAATGGAAGTGCTTTGCATCGATCAATTTTTCTGCCAGCAGCACAAAGCAGACACTTCCAAGAAACGCCATATTGATATGTTTCTTTGGTGTTTCGTCTAAATACATGTATGCACGGAAACCGACAAACAGTATCAAGAAAATATAAATGAAAGACTGTCTGGCCGGTAAGCTGTTAGGATAATGAAATCCATGCCAGATAAAGTTCAGGATATTCGTGGAAAAGCTTGCAAAAAAGATCAGGAGCAAGCCACAGTAAACTGCTCTTTCCTTTACAGAAATCTTTTTACATACCACATATAAAAGGAAAAACATCAAGATCGCCACGCCGCAATAAATATTCGGCCAATGATCCAGTCCGATTTCCGTTTCCACGCATACCAGATGGCGCGCGATCATATCAAAAATCGTAAAGTAAGAGGTCAGTGTCTTCGGGAAATTGAAATCTCCGGAAGCCGTCGACTGAAGTGCATAAATTTCCGGGAGCAGCACCACCGCTGCCATTGCACCTGCAAGCAGGGAGTATACCGCAAAACGGATACATGCATCCGTATAATCTTCCCAGTCTTCCATTTTTTCCATGATCAGCAATGCGCCGAAATACAGCACCATGAAAATACAGATCATAATGGAAATATAATAGTTAGAAAGAATGGAAAGACCTAATGTAATGCAATACAGGAAACCGGTTCCTTCTTTTACCAGCTTCTCAAGACCATACATGATCAGCGGGAATAATAAAATACAGTCCAGCCACATGATATTCCAGCTATATGCTGCCATATAACCGGACAGGGCATAAAATATACCGAAAAATCCAACACCAATCGCATCTGTATTGCAATGTTTTCTTAAGTACCAGGCAAATGTCAGACCGGACAGACCGATCTTAAACACGATCATATAAGTCATGAACTCAATGACCAAACTTTTTGGACAAAGAAGGATCAGCCAGTTCATCGGACTCGCCAGATAATACGCATATAGTGCAGCAAAATTCACACCCATTCCGATATCCCAGCTGTATAACAGGCTTCCGCCATTTCGAAGCTTATGCTGGAATTCAGAGAAAAACGGCGCATACTGATGATACATGTCGGTTCTCAAAAAGCTTTCATCACCAAACGGAAAGATCCCTCTCTGGATGAAAATGATGACCATGATCACCATCGGGATAAAAAAGGCGATTTTCAGACCATCGTTTGGGCGGATCGTAATATCATTCAAACGCGGAATACGCTTATGTTTCTTTTCTTCCATATAATACAGGGGCTCCTTTTCAATCATTTCCTTTATTTTTTATCCTTCTTTGCGAAAATCAGGATCTTGCTGAATACATAATTCAAGATCACTACAACCACTGAGATCAGCAGTTTGCAAACAAAGAATTCCATTCCGATCAGATCGACCATGATAAATAGTGCTGCCAGATTAAATACAAATGTCGCCACACGACAAGCCACGAAAGATACAAATTCCTTCCAGACTTCAGACAGGATCAAGGTATGACTCTCAAATACCCACCATTTGTTTGTCACGAATGCAAACAGAACAGCTGCCACCCAGGCAATGGACTGCGCCGGAATCGTCGGAACATTGGTCCAATAAAATAATGCGTTGGAGATCACATAATCAATAGCAGTTGTAAGAACACCAAATATCAGGTACGCAATTCCTTCACGCATTACGCTTTTTTTCTTTTCCATAATCATTCTCCATTGTCGTTTTGTCCGGATTGTCTCCACAATCACAAACACTGCCATTATTTTATTACAGCCCCCACAAAAAGTAAAGGACTGCAAACCGAATAATCGGTTGCAGTCCCTTAAAATTTCTTTAATTATTTGGTTTATGTACCAAGGATTAAGCCTCTAAAAGCTTGTCGATGCTTACTAACTTAACGCATACGCAGAAGATTTCAGCAGCGAGTTTTAATTCCTCTAAGGACGGGAAGGACGGAGCAATACGGATGTTGCTGTCTTTCGGGTCTTTACCGTACGGGAATGTAGCACCAGCGCCTGTCATAACTACGCCAGCTTCTTTACACATAGCAACGATCTTCTTCGCACAGCCATCGAGAGAATCGAAGGATACGAAGTAACCGCCCATCGGTTTTGTCCATGTACCAACCTCAAGACCAGCGAGCTCTTTGTTAAGGATCTCGTCTACTGCCTCGAATCTCGGACGAAGGAGTTCAGCGTGTTTAGCCATATGCTCTGCAAGGCCAGCGCCATCTTTAAGGAAACGAACGTGACGAAGCTGGTTGAGCTTGTCGTGGGAGATGAGCTGAGCGTTCATCTGTTTCTGCATATCTGCAAGGTTCGCTTTGGATGTAGCGATAGCGGAGATACCAGCACCCGGGAATGTAACTTTAGCTGTGGAACCGAATTTGTAAACCATATCCGGGTTGCCAGCTTTTGCACACTCGTCAAGGATCTCAAGGATCTGAGCCGGTTTTTCCGGATATAAGTGGTGTACGCAGTAAGCGTTATCCCAGAAAATACGGAAATCTTTAGCAGCCGGTTTTAAGTTAGCGAAACGTTTAACTGTCTCGTCGGAGTAAACTTCACCAGACGGGTTGGAGTAAAGCGGTACACACCAGATACCTTTTACTGTCTCGTCGTTGTTAACGTACTCTTCAACCATATCCATATCCGGACCTGTTGGTGTCATCGGGATGTTAACCATCTCGATACCGAAGAAGTCACAGATAGAGAAGTGTCTGTCATAACCCGGAACCGGGCAAAGGAATTTAACTTTATCAAGTTTGCACCACGGAGTGCTGCCCATTACACCATGTGTGTAGGAACGGGAAACTGTATCGAACATTAATGTAAGGGATGCGGAACCATACATATAAACGTTCTCAGCCGGAGCGGACATCATCTCGCCCATGAACTGTTTTGCCTCTGCAAGACCTGTAAGCACGCCATAGTTTCTTGTGTCGCCATCAACTGTGTTGAAGTCGCTTGTTGTGTTTAAGATTTCTAACATCGGAAGGGAGAGATCAAGCTGATCAGAGCTTGGCTTACCACGAGCCATGTTGAGGCTGAGGTTTTTACCCTGGTACTCTTTGTATACAGCTGTTAACTGCTCTTTTAAAGAAGCGAGCTCTTCCTTGGACATTAAATGATACGGTTTCATATCAAATCTCCTCCATTTCTTATACATTATTTAAAATAATTTTTGTGACGCGAGTAAGCACTCTACGCCGATTACCCTATGATCCTATTATAATGCAAGGCCTAAAATCTTACAATACAATTTTTGCAGATTCGCGCTTAATTTTCCTACATTTTTTTGTTTCGAAGGTGTATATTCTTAAGTTCCGTTGATTGACAATTTGGGGAGGGTAACGTATCCTATTTGTAATCAAGAGACAGTTAGGAGGCATCTCATGAAAGACTGGAAACGTTATCTTTTGATCGCCGGAATTTTGGCTCTGGCATCCGAATTGTACTGGAACGCATTTGTCCCCGGTTTCCGTATCTCCTCCGCGGTCATTCTGCTTCCGATCTTACTGATGACCCTGGGAAAAAACCTTTCATCCTTTAAGACATGTACGATTACCGGACTTGTGATCTTACTGTTCCGTTCCATTTGGGGTGGAAGCGGACTCACTGAAATACCGAATCTGTTCCTTCTTTTGCTACCGAACGCAGTATTTTATATCTGGTATGGTATTATTTTTACTGTTTTAATCCCTAACAAACATACATGCTCCTACAGCATGCTTCTGATCACTCTGTTTACCAGTGATTTTATCTCTAATGTTTTGGAGCTTTGCATTTTTGAGAGCAGTGAGGCCAATGCATTTAGCCTTTGGAGTTTTGTCGTTCTGGCTTTGATCGCCTTATTCCGCTCGCTGCTGGCAGGTCTGTTTTTAGCGGCAGAGTCTCAATATCGTGCACTTTTAAAACGAGAAGAACACGAAAACCGTTATCGTCGCTTATTCCTGATGACGACAGCCCTGAAAAATGAGATTTATTTCATGAAGAAAAATTCTGAAGAGATCGAATCGGTCATGGGAAATGCCTATAAACTTTACGAGAAACTTTCTGATATGGAAGATATTCCGGAAGACATGAAACGAATGTCTCTGGCCATTGCCCGTGATGTCCATGAAATCAAGAAAGATTACATTCGCATTATTCAAGGTATCGAAGCTGAGATCACAGAAGAATTCGACGAAAAAAGAATGGGGTTCCAGGATCTTCTGAATATTCTGGAGGCTACCACCCACCATCTTTTGGAGCATCGTATGGTCAATATTCATTTGGATTTCCAGTGTAAGAATGATTTTATCACGACTGAACATTATGAATTGATGGCAATCTTAAAAAACATCGTCAACAATGCCATTGAAGCTATCGAAGGTGCGAATAAAAAAGGGGGACACGGAACTATCCGACTTACTGAATCCCTGGATGGTGATATCTACGAATTCACGATCACGGATGATGGTCCGGGTATCTCCCCTAAACATCTGCCTAATATATTCAAAATGGGATATTCAACAAAATTTGATTATAAAACAGGAAACATCTACCGCGGTGTCGGTCTCTACGGTGTTAAAGGTACTGTAGAGGAAAAATTCGGCGGTACGATCGATGTCGACTCGGAACTTGGTAAGGGAACCACGTTCACGATCCGAATTCCCGAACGATCCTTGAAGGAGGTTTAACCATGCGTATCTATATCGTAGAAGATGACCTTGCCATTATCAATATTCTGGAAAACATCATTGAAACAGAAAATCTCGGTGAGATCTGCGGTGACTGCGGCGGAGAGCCCGCAGACATCTTAGATGTGCTTCGCTGCAAACCGGATGTCATCCTCGTTGATTTCTTCATGCCTGTTATGGACGGTGTCGAATTTGTAAAAGAACTCCGTTCTGTCAATGACAAAGTCAAATGTATCATGATCTCTCAGGTTTCTTCCAAAGAGCTCATCAGTAAAGCTTACAGTGCAGGAATTGATTTCTTTATCAATAAACCGATCAATCTGATCGAAGTAAAATCGGTTTTAAAAAATGTTGAAAAACAGTTAGAAAATGAACGTACCCTGGACAATATCCGAAAAATGTTTATGTCCGAGATCAATCAGATGTCATCTCCGACTGATAAAAACGGTTCTTACGGAAAGAAGCTAAAGTATATTCTGAACCGTATTGGTATGTCCGGAGAAAAAGGTTGTCCGGATATCATTAAAATCTGTGAATATCTTCATGATAACCAGATTCCTGTATCCCAGTTAAGTGTAGCTCAAATGTGTGAGAAGGTCTGTGATTCTCCCAAAAATATGGAGCAGCGCATCCGACGCGCCATCGCTGCCGGAATGTCCAATGTTGCGCACATGGGAATTGAAGATTTCATGAATGAAACCTTCACTACATATTCCGGTACTCTCTTTTCATTTGAAGATGTGAAAGCAGAGATGGATTTTATCCGAGGAAAGAAAAATTACGGTGGTAAAGTCAGCATCAAAAAGTTCATTGACGGGCTGATGCTGGAAGCTGACCGAGAAAATTAAAAAAGGGATCCGGATTTCTTTGATTTCCGGATTTTCTTTTTTTTAATTCTGTGATAGAATCCATGGGAATACAATCCAAAAATAATGATAATGGAGAATTGAATATGAAACAAAAGATGATTGCTTTTTTCAAATCAGAGTTTGTACTTTGCATAGCAGCCTTTTGTGCGGTCATTTCTATGTTCTTTGTACCGCCGTCCGCTGCCTATCTGGAGTATATTGACGTTCGCACTCTCTGTCTGCTGTTTTGTCTGATGGCTTTGGTGGCCGGCTTCGGAAAGTGTAATGTATTTCGCTTATTAGCTCAGACTCTTCTTTCCATGCAGAAAAATACTCGCGGACTTTCTGTGGTTTTGATCCTGCTTCCGTTTTTCAGCTCCATGCTGATCACCAACGATGTTGCACTGATCACATTTGTACCATTTACACTTTTGGTACTTTCCATGTGTGGACATATGGAAGCTGCTCCGGTACTGATCGTATTCCAGACGATCGCTGCCAACCTGGGAAGTATGGCAACGCCATTCGGAAATCCGCAGAACCTCTTCCTGTATGCCAATTATGAACTTTCTGCGGGTGATTTCTTTGGTACCGTGATTCCGATCGCTGCAGTAAGTTTTGTATGTCTGTTGATCTGCGGACTGACTCGTAAGAGTGAAGCTGTCACAGTAAACTTCACAGAAAAAGTGGAGCTGGCTCATCCGAAGCTTTGCATTCTGTTTGCAGCATTGTTCGTACTGACTCTGCTTTCCGTATTCCATGTCGTTCATTATGCAGTCGTAACGGTCATCGTTGCTGTTCTGCTGTTCATCTTCTCTAAAGATCTTCTTGGTGAAGTTGACTATATGCTTCTGATCACATTTGTCTGCTTCTTTGTATTTGCAGGCAACATCGGAGTGATCCCATCCGTGAACGAAGCTCTTTCTGCTGTTATGGAGAAAAATGCATTACTGACCTCCATTCTTGCAAGCCAGGTGATCAGCAATGTACCGGCAGCTGTTCTGCTTTCCGGTTTCACAGAGAACTGGCAGGCGCTTTTAGCCGGAACGAACATCGCAGGCCTTGGTACTCCGATCGCTTCCATGGCAAGCCTGATCTCCTTGAAGCTCTATATGAAGTCCGAGGGTGCAAGATCCGGATTTTACATGATGTTCTTTACAGCAGCCAACGTGATCGGTCTGGTTCTTCTGACCGGATTTTATACGGCAATTTGTTCATAATATTTTATGCCGAAGATTGTTTGATCCAGTCTTCGGCATTTTCTTTTCACTTGCTTTTCCCTCTATACAATGGTATAATGTTCAATAATTAATAGTTTTTATTATTTTTGAACACTATGTCCCAAAACAGAAAGAAGGTTCTCTATGAATAGGCAAGAATCATTAAAAAATAAAATTGATTGGACCACCGTCATCGTTCCGTTCGCACTGATCGCATTTTTGTGCGCAAGCTTTATTCTCGCTCCGGAGCAGTCCTCCGGCATCATTGCACAGATTCGATTCCTGTTAGGTGACACACTTGGTCTTTACTATTTGATCATCGGTCTTGGAGTCTTTCTGCTTTCCATTTACCTGGCGTTTTCCAAGTATGGTTCCATCCGTCTCGGCCGCCCGGATGAAAAGCCGAAATACAAAGATTTTACATGGGCCAGCATGATGTTCACAGCCGGTCTGGCAGCTGACATCTTATTTTACTCCTTCTGTGAGTGGATCTTATACGCAAGTGATCCGCATCTGGCGAGTCTTGGATCCATGCAGATCTGGTCCAGTACATATCCGCTCTTCCACTGGGGTCCGATCCCGTGGAGCTTTTATCTGGTGCTGGCGGTGGCATTTGGCTTTATGATCCATGTGCGCGGCTGCCACAAGCAGAAATATTCGGAAGCATGTCGTCCGATTTTAGGCGATAAAGTAGATAAACTTCCGGGAAAATGCATTGATCTCCTGGCTCTGTTTGCCCTGCTTGCCGGAACCGCAACAACGTTTGCTCTGGCAACTCCGCTGATGGCTCAGGTATTTTCCAATCTCCTCGGAATTGATAATTCGAAGTGGCTCACGATCGCGATCCTCGTTGTAACCTGCATCGTGTATACACATGCCTTGATCCACGGTATGAAAGGTATTTCCGCCTTATCCGCTTCCTGTATGTATTTGTTCTTTGCTCTTCTGGCTTACGTTTTATTCGCCGGTGGTGAGACAAAATATATTGTGGAAACCGGTTTTGCAGCTATGGGAAATCTGGTTCAAAATTTCTTTAGTCTGGCAACTTACACCGACCCGATTCGCGAGACATCATTCCCGCAAAACTGGACGATCTTCTACTGGGCTTACTGGATGGTATGGTGCGTGGCTTCTCCATTCTTTATCGGAACAATTTCCCGTGGCCGTACAGTCAAACAGACCATTCTCGGCGGTTACATCTATAGCCTCGGCGGTACGTTTTTAAGCTTTATCATCCTCGGAAATTACAGCCTTGGACTCCAGATGAACGGAAAACTCGATGTCATGGCACTTTACAATGCAAGTGGTGATCTGTACAATACCATTCTTTCCATTGTTGAGACACTTCCGTTGGCTCCGATCGTAATGGTACTCCTCGTTGCAGCCATGATCGCATTCTATGCGACCAGCTTCGACTCCATTGCTCTGGTCGCTTCTGCTTATACTTATAAACAGTTAACCGGAGATGAAGATCCGCACACTTATGTAAAAATGTTCTGGTCCATCATGCTGATCCTGCTCCCGATCGCCCTGACCTTCTCTGACAGTTCCATGGCAAACCTGCAGAGCGTTTCGATCATCGCAGCGTTTCCGATCGGAATCGTGATCATGCTGATCATCGCAAGCTTCTTAAAAGATGCCAACCGGTATCTGGACCACTCAAAATAATTCATATTGAGCAGCAAAAAGAGCATACTTGGGAATATAACACATCGTCATTTTCCTAAATATGCTCTTTTTTATTATGCCGTTTTCTTATTTTCCGCCAAACCTTTCAGCTTCTTAAACAATGCTTTTGCTGTCTTGCGCTCCGGCTCTTCATCTTTTCGACCTCCGTAGCGGACATCGCGGTAAAGATTGGTAAATTCCTCTACAGACTCTTCATCCCCCCAGCTTTCCACTGCGATGGTGCGCATCATCTCGGTTGTCACCATCTCACTCTCCGGCTCCAGACCATGTTTTCTGCAGAGTGTAAGGAACTTTCGGTAATAATAGCGTACGTTTTTCTCATCGAAGATCGATGGTTTTTTCACCGTCTTACGGTCACTTGCTGCGATCGTACTCTTCTTTACTTCGCCCTGAATCTTTCGATCTCTTCCGCTTCCGGATACAGAAAGCTTTTGATACAAGAAATAGAAAATGACTGCAAAGATCAGTACTACGATCACAATACCTGCAATCTTCGCCCAAAGCGGAGTTTCTGCCAAAGCTTCATTTCCCGTCAACTGCAGAAAATCCTGACCGGTACGGTTATCCACTTCCACCTCATACTCGGCAAATTCCACATCGGAAAACAAGGCCGCTATGAACGGTTCCAAAAGCATAAAGACTGCCTGTAACACATTTAAAAAGACCATCAGCACCGGAAGCACCAGAGTCATATAGAAATCTCCCAGCAGCTTCCAAGCAAGACCTTTCACTGCCTCGGAAGACAAGATCAAAGCCGATCCCACGATCAGGAACAGTTCTACGCCATTGGCACCCCAGAATTTACGTTTCTCCTGGCTGCCGCCAACCAGACGTCCTGCTCGCAGGAATAAGATCGCTACCACGATAAATAACGCCACATACGGTGCACAGATTTTCTGCCAGTCAGCAAATCCCAATAATACCACTTCGTAGATCTGAATGACTGCCATGGCCTTCGCTTCAGTCAGGGCAATATCCTGAATACGTCCTTCCAGATCTTTCTTCTTCCAGTTCATCATGATCCAGCCCATCCAGACTGCCAGCACGACCATGAGTCCCCAGCGGATCACCTGATTATCTCCCGATATCAGAGGATTAAACATCGCCATAAAAAAGGATGCGTCCAATATCAAACGTAAGATCATCACATCCATCGCTTAATCCTCCAATCCGTCAAATAATTTTCGCTCTTTTTTGTTGGTCTCCCGTTCCACACGTCTCATTTCTTCGTCTCCCATGACCTCTTCTGCACTGATCACCAGTACACTGCGTCCGGTACGCTCAGAAAGACCGGCTACCAATTCATCCAGACGTGCAGTGCGCTCCGGAGTCACGACTACAAAGCTGTTTCCGCCGCGGGCACCCTTCAATACACGCAGGAAAAATGTATCCAACGGTTCTGATACATCGTATGTCATTCTTCCGAGACCTTCCAGAACCGTTTCCAGATGGTTCGCACCAAGACCTTCCTCTACGCGTTTCCAGTTTCCCATCGCACCTGCAATGGTTCCATTGGTATAAAAATCATAAGAAATCTTCTTTTTTTCCAGTTCTTCACAGAGGCTTCTTACCATAGAATAAGTCTGCTCTAAAAGCATGGATACGTATTTGCCCCTGCTGCACTCGGTATTCAGAAGTACCGTACAAGACAGATCCGCCACCGGCTCCTGCTGCTTTACCAGAAGGCGATTGTGTCTCGCACTCTGCGTCCAACTGATGGAACGAAACGGCTCACGTCCTGTATATTCACGGAATCCGATCGTCAACACCGGATCCTCAAATAAACTGTTTCGAACTGCATAATCGCCCAGATAACCGCCAAGCAGCAACGAAATCTCGCCATGCGGATACGCTCTCGGCTTTACTACGATCTCTGCCATCTCCGGATAATTTTCCATGGAAGTCTGATAGCCCAGAAAGTCTCCGCATTCAACCGAAGAACCACGGAAGAAATAGCGTCCTCGTTCCAAAAGCTTCACATTACGAACAAGTTCTGTTTTCTGGCGACCAGCCAGATAAAGGACACTTCGAAGGCCCATGATGCCCTTCTGTTCCACCTCTTGATCTGTATCCGCAAATCGAAGACCTCTCGGAACCAGCTCCATCACACGAAGGTACGGAACCATCATCCATTTATCATTCTTTACGGTCATGGTCCATGTGAACGGTTCATCCGGCTCCACAAGCATCTTATCCAGCGATGTTTTGAACGAAACATGATCCAGTCCGTGTACCAGAGAATATTTTTCCACCCAGTACAGGACTACCGCCAAAACGATCAAAAATAAAATCATACTGTTTCTCCAATTAGTTTTCCATCGGAACCGGGATTGTCTCGATCATACGGTTCAAGTACAGTTTCGCATCTGCAAAGCTTTCCGCACCCTTGGAAATGATACGGTGGCTCAGCACGTACGGTGCAACTGCCAATACATCTTCCGGGATCACATAATCTCTGCCTTCTAATGCTGCCTTAGCCTGAGATGCCTTGTAAAGAGCAATAGCGCCACGAGTGGATACACCTGTCACAAAGCGGCTCTCTGTTCTTGTTTTCTCAATAATATCCATCATATAGCTCAGAACATCTTTATGCACACGAACCATCGGGAACTGAGCCTTCATCTCTTTGATCTCGTCTGCTGTCAGCACCGGAGTCAGAGCTTTCAGTAAATCAGCGGAAGACGGTCTGGAAATAACCGCCATCTCCTGCTCTCTTGTCATATAACCGAGGCTGATCTTCATGAAGAAACGGTCTAACTGCGCCTCCGGGAGCGGAAATGTACCGTAAGACTCGATCGGGTTCTGAGTCGCCATTACGAAGAACGGTTCTGCCATCGGATATGTGGTACCGTCTACTGTAATCTGGGCCTCCTCCATTGCTTCCAGCAAACTGGACTGTGTACGCGGAGTCGCACGGTTGATCTCATCTGCCAGTACAATGTTTGTAAATAACGGACCTTTTCTGAACTCAAATTCGCCGGATTTCTGGTTGTAGAAGTTAATACCTGTCAGGTCAGACGGTAATAAGTCCGGTGTGAACTGAATTCTCTTAAAATCACTTCCCACAGTTTTTGCAAATGCTCTTAAAAGCATCGTCTTACCTGTTCCCGGAACATCTTCTAACAGAACATGTCCGGAGCATAAAAAGCTTACAAAGATCAGTTTGATCTCTTCTTCTTTTCCTACAATTACTTTGGAGCAGCTCTCTACTACTTTTGCTCCGTTTTCTTTAAAAATCTTATAATCCATGTATTTTCCCCTTATTTTCCCTTATATGTAACCAGGTTTTCGCCTTTTTAAACCAAAACAGCAGAACCCCTTTCATCCGCCTTGTCTGGCAACTCCGGGGGGCCTGCTGCCCATGTAGCTTATTGCATTATTCCATTTCGCCGCCTTTGACCTGCGGACGGCCAAGGCTTTCCCATTTTAAGAATGCACTGATAAATCCATCTACATCACCATCAAGAACATTTCCTACATTGCCAATGGAAAATCCGGTTCTGTGGTCTTTGATCATGGTGTACGGCTGCAATACATAAGAACGAATCTGGCTTCCGAAACCATTTTCCAGAACATCACCACGGATGTCGGAAATCTTCTCTGCATTTTCCTGCTGTTTCAGCATGTACAGCTTCGCCTTTAACATCTGCATCGCCTTATCTTTGTTCTGGAACTGGGAACGCTCATTCTGGCACTGAACCACAACTCCGGTCGGAAGGTGGGTGATACGGATCGCGGAAGATGTTTTGTTGACATGCTGTCCGCCGGCGCCGCTGGCACGGTACGTATCAATACGGAGATCGTCCATGTTGATCTCGATCTCGATATCATCCTCAATATCCGGCATAATATCACAGGATACGAATGATGTCTGTCTCTTACCGTTGGCATTGAACGGAGAAATACGTACGAGTCGATGTACTCCGCGCTCAGATTTCATATATCCGTATGCATTTTCACCATTGATCTGTACGGTTACCCATTTGATTCCCGCTTCATCACCGTCCTGGAAATCCAGAACTTCAACAGAAAATCCTTTGCGTTCCGCCCAACGGCAGTACATACGGTATAACATGCTGCACCAGTCGCAGGCTTCGGTTCCGCCTGCGCCGGCACTTAATTTTAAAATCGCATTGTTGCTGTCATACTCGCCTGTCAGAAGGGTACGGAGACGAAGTGCTTCTAATTCAGCTATGAACTCATCCAGCATCTCCTGAATCTCCGGAATGATCTCCGGATCATTTTCTTCATAACCCATCTCGATCATCAGGCCGATCTCTTCATACTGGTTCTGAAGCTTGTCAAAGCCTTCAACCGTATCTTTCAGACCCTTCGCTTCCTTCACCATCTTTGCGGCTTTGTCAGCATCCTCCCAGAAACTCGGCTCTTCCATCGTTCTGTCCAGCTCGTCGATCTTTTTCAGCTTCGCATCCAGGTTTAATGCTACACGCACTTCCTGAAGCGGTTTTTCATACGTGGATAATGTGTATTTAAACTGGTCTAACTCAACCATCGAATACAGTCCCCCTTACATTAAGCCAGTCTGCCACAGCACTGTTTGTACTTCTTACCGGAACCACACGGACACGGAGAGTTCGGATAAATCTTCTGCTCTGCCTTCTTCGGCGCCTGTGCAAGGCTGTCGTCACGGTTTGTGCTGATCACTTTAACAGTCTTCTGTCTCTTGATATCCTGCTCTACTCTTACATGAGTCAGAACACGTACAGTCTCTTCCTGGATCGCAGCAGACATATTTTCGAACATATCGAAGGCATTCATCTTATACTCTACGAGCGGATCCTTCTGTCCGTATGCCTGGAGACCGATACCCTGCTTTAACTGCTCCATATCGTCGATATGGGCCATCCATTTATTATCAATTACCTTTAAGAGGATCACACGCTCGATCTCACGGATCTTCTCCGGATCCGGGAACTGTGCCTCATGCGCCTCGTAAAGTTTTACTGCCTGCTCTTTCAGGATATGCTTTAACTCATTCTTCTTCATACCCTTCATATCCTCAGAATAGAGGATCGGCTCCAGCGGGATCACAGAACGAATGAGATCATTGAGTTCTCTGTAGTCCCATTTCTCTGCCGGCTGGTCATCACCTATAGACATATCTACTGCATTCTCTACGATGTCGTTCATCATCTTCACG
>JAZRLX010000279.1:0-8622 GCA_045647085.1 Pilosibacter sp. | reverse complement strand
GTGCTGGACTGTCCGACAGAAGAATATCCGTTGAAAAACGATAAAATGACTTTTTATGTGTGTCGCGGACATGCTTGCCAACCACCTGTAAATGAATTGGAAATTAGAATTTAAGTAACAATAAAAATCGACACTTCTGATACGCAAAATTGATTTTACGGTATCAAAGGTGTCGATTCACTTTTATTTCGGTTCTTTACCTTCTCTGAAGATTCGGATCATTTCTCTTGTCAGACTGATTCCATCATCTTCTGCCGGAAGTTCGTCTCTGCTGAACCACTCTGCAGAAGCCAGCTCATCTTCATCCAAATGAACCACATCGTCACCATCCAGATCGCAGAAGTAACCAACAGAAAGATTACCTGCGATGCCCCACGGCTGGCTCTTGTAGTAACGGACATTTTTAACTTTCAATCCTACTTCTTCCAGAACTTCACGCTCAACAGCTTCTTCAGCAGTCTCACCGATCTCAATAAAACCGGCTAAAAGGCCGTAGCGTTTGAAGTTACGATTTGCATAGGTGCTGAGCATCAGCTTGTCACCATTGATCAGACCGATGATCGCAGCCGGTGCGATACGCGGGAAGATCAGGTTTCCGCAATTCGGACAGCGCATCATACGCTCTTTTTCATCATGAACCGTCGGAGTAGCACAGTTTCCGCAGTAACGGTTTACACGATACCAGTTATATAAATGCCATGCAGTCATCATAGCAAAGCAGATATTTTTAGAAGTTCTCTGGCGGAGAGACATCGCCGGCTCGTATGCATAGTAAGTATCAGCCAGATCGCCAGCCTCGCCCATCCACAGGAAGTAGCGGTCCCCCTGCATAGTGAAAATATACTGCATCTCGTCTTCATGCCAATGATTCCAATCTTTGCTCCACTCCTTCACCTGTGCCCAGGTCGGAAGGGAAAGTTCGTCATTGCTCTCGCGGTGTACCAGCATACCTTTTCCCTGTACACAGACAACAATATCATTATCATTTGGAGTTTCTTTGTGGTACTGGTTATCCAGACGACCATAATCAAGATCTTGTAACATGGTATTGCTCCTTTAAATTATGTAACATGTAAAATGACCGAATCGGTCGATCGTATAAGTTTCTAAAGCTATTCTATTAAGTTCAGAGTTGTTTGTCAAGTTCCGGCTCTGAGTGGCTTTTTTACTAAGGAAACAGAAATGATCAAGAAATAGAGTTTCCCAATTTTACGAATTCTGGTATCATAGTAGCAGAAAATTAGAGATGCATTGGAGTGTATATGGATGGAGATCAGATATCCCAATTATTATAAGAAATTTCACTGTATTGCCGGTGCTTGTCCGGACACCTGCTGTGCAGGCTGGGAGATTCCGGTGGATAAAAGCAGTGAGCTTCGATATCGTAAGGCACGTAAATCAGGCAGCATCCACAATAAGGAGTTTGCACGTAAATTAAAGAAATATATAAAGCAAGGCCGGATCCTCAGTGAAGATGTGACATGTCCATTTTTAAATAACGACGGACTTTGTGAGATGTATATGGAATTGGGGCCGGAGGCGTTATGTCACACCTGCGCCCGTCATCCGAGACATATGGAAGATTACGGAAATCTGCATGAAATGGTTCTGTTACTTTCTTGCCCGGAGGCAGCACGACTGATCCTGGAAGAAAATACAGGCGGATTCTATATAAGAGAATGTCCGGAGCGTCAGGGAAATGTGGATGGGATCGATGAAGAATTGTTGAAAATTTTATTGAAAGCTCGCGAACTGATCTGGAAATGGAATGCAGATGAAACGCTGACAGTCGATGAAAGCATGATGCTTTCAGTGGCGTTGGCGCATGATCTTCAGAGAAGACTTGCAGAGAATGATCCTGCAGGTATGAGACTGATTCCGGAGAAATATGATAGGCCGGAAATTGCTGCCAGATTTAAGAATCAGTGGAGTGCGAGAAATGAAATGAGAGATAATATGTCCGTACGTTTTCTTCTCATGTCTGATTTTATGGAAGAGTTTTCCGGATTAGAAACCATCTGTCGTGATTGGCCGGAGATGCTGGAACATGGTCGTACGGCTTTATATCATTCGAAAGACAGCAGAGATTCCTATGCAGATAAGCATAGGGAAATGGAAAATGTTCGATTGGTCATCGAAAAGGACAAACGTAGAGTATTCGAGTATTTTGTATACTCGTTTGTACTTTCGGCGTTGTATGACGAAGATTTGCTGACTAAAGTAAAGATGGCAGTTCTTTGCACGATGGCGGTCGAGGAATTATACTTAGCGGCAATGCACCTTGACTTGGTGCAACGCACAAAAATCTGTCATGCGATTGCCAGACAGATTGAAAACTGCGACGAGAACCGCGCGCAGTTAGAACACATTTTAAAACAGGAGCAATTCGGTTCAAGAAGAATCATCAACGCATTGCTTCAAACGGAGGAATAGATGGAGTTTTTATATTTTCTGGAAGGATTGCGAACACCGTTTGGCGACGCGTTCTTTTCTCTCATTACACATTTAGGAGAAGAAACCTTATTTATCATTGCAGGCTTGTTGGTTTTCTGGTGCATTGATAAACTGCAGGGATACTATTTGCTGATCGTTGGTTTGACAGGAACTGTCATCAATCAGTTTTTGAAATTGTGGTTTCGCATTCCGCGTCCGTGGGTAAAAGATCCAAATTTCACGATCGTGGAAAGCGCCCGTGCAGAAGCGACCGGATACTCATTTCCAAGCGGACATACCCAGAGCTCTGTGGGAATCTTCGGCGCTGTGGCCCGCTGGAATAAACAGATGCTGGTGCGGATCATTTGTGTGGCAATCTGTGTATTGGTTCCGTTATCTCGTATGTATCTGGGTGTACATACACCGGCAGATGTCGGAGTTTCTATCATTGCAGCGCTCATTTTGATCTTTGGTATCTATCCGTTGATCCAAAAAGGAGCGGAAGACCCAAAAACCATGCGAATGCTCATGATCTTCATGCTGGCGATTTCCGCAGCATACGTAGCATTCGTAGAATTTTATGTATTTCCGGCAGATGTGGATATGACCAACCTGGAAAGTGGCACGAAGAATGCATACACCATGCTTGGCTGTATCCTCGGTGTATGGCTGACATATGAAGTGGACAGTCGCCTGATTCAGTTCCGTACGGATGCTCTTTGGTGGGCGCAGATCCCGAAGCTGGTGATCGGATTGGCAATCCTTCTGGCAATTAAGGCCGGATTAAAATCTCCGCTGATGGCATTGACAGGCGGACACCATAGCGCAGACGCGATCCGTTATTTTGCAATGGTGGCATTCGCAGGCTGCATGTGGCCGATGACATTTGAATTTTGGAGAGGCCTTGGTCAGCGAAAATATTTATAAGTTTCTTTGCCACAGAACTGCCACGACAAATTCTCGGAAATCATTTGTATTATTTACCTTGTCTATGTTATACTAATCATATATAATGCTTTTTATGCGCTTTTGACAAAAAGGAGTGACAATGGCAGTGATTTATGATTTAGTGATTTTAGGTTCCGGACCGGCAGGCCTTGGAGCTGCGATATATGCTCAGAGAGCAGAGTTAAAGACATTAGTGATCGAAAAAGAGATGGTCAGCGGCGGTCAGGTGCTGACCACATACGAAGTTGACAACTACGCCGGTCTTCCGGGCATTGGCGGTTTCGACCTCGGTATGAAATTCCGTGAGCATGCGGACAAGCTTGGCGCAGAGTTTGCGGAGGATGTGGTTCTCCGTGTTGAGGATGCGGATGCAGCAGAGCTCGATCTGGTTCAGGCAGCAGAGGCAGGATCTGGTCTGAAAAAGATCATCGGTGAAAATGAAACATATTACGCAAAAACTGTGATCATCGCGACCGGTGCACAGCACAGAAAACTGGGTGTTCCGGGAGAGGAAGATCTGGTCGGTATGGGCGTTTCTTATTGTGCAACCTGCGACGGTGCATTTTTTAAGAACAAAGTGACAGCCGTTGTCGGCGGCGGAGATGTAGCGATCGAGGATGCGATCTTCCTCGGAAGGATCTGTGAGAAAGTTTACTTGATCCATCGTCGTGACGAGCTTCGCGGTGCAAAGAGTCTTCAGAAGAAGCTGATGGAGATGGAGAATGTGGAAATTCTTTGGGATACCGTGGTAGATTCCATCAATGGTAAGTTCAAAGTGAGCACATTGAGCCTTTCCAATAAGAAGACTGGCGAACAGAAAGAGATCGCGGTCGACGGTGTGTTTATTGCAGTCGGTATTTCTCCGAATACGGAGGAGTTTAAAGGAACGGTCGAGATGGACAATGGCGGATACATTGTAGCGGGTGAAGACGGAACGACATCGGTTCCGGGTATCTTTGCGGCAGGCGATGTGAGAACGAAACAGCTCCGCCAGATCATTACAGCTGTAGCCGACGGTGCAAACTGTGTAACCAGCGTAGAACGTTATTTAAATGAACAGTAGAAGATAAGTTGCAATTCAGTAACTAGGGGACGATAGAAAAAGGGGAATGATGCGAATGAATTTTGCAAAGAAAGTACTGGCAGCAGGTTGTCTTTTTACCATGTTAGCGATGCCGCTCGTGTCGTATGCGAGTCCGGCTCAGACAAGTCCGAGAACGGGAGTTCCGACGGTATCCGTCACTGCTTCCAAGTACTCAAATGTGGCGATTTCCAGAGTAAGTAATTATGTAAATGTAAGAACACAGGCCAATACAGCCAGTGAGATCGTGGGTAAGATCTACAACAATTGTGCTGCGACGATCCTGGCAACTGTGGATGGCGAAGGCGGCAAATGGTATCAGATCCAGTCCGGAACTGTTACCGGTTACATAAAGGCAGAGTATTTTATTACCGGCTCTGCAGCGGAAAAAATCGCAAAAGAGATCGGAACCGTGTATGTAACGATCAATACAACAACATTAAGATTAAGAGAAAAGGCAAGCACAGACAGTAAGACACTGACCCTGCTTTCCAAAGATGCAGAGTATATTGCGATCGGAGAAGAGGGAGATTTCGTAAAGATTGAAGTCGATGCTTCTCTGAGCGGTTATGTACATAAAGATTATATTCAGGAAACAGTCGAGTTTGACAGTGCGGTAAGCCTTCTGGAAGAACAGCAGCAGAAGGAAGAAGCAGATCGTATCAAGAAGGAAGCGGAAGATGCGATCGCAGCACTCAACCAGTTAAAGGGTGAGCCGGTTGTAAATCAGGCTCCACCGGCGGACAATAATACGACGGTTGATACAAGTGCACCGATAGCGACAACTGCTCCGGGTGGAAATGACAGCACAGCAAACAGTGCTTCTACAGGTATTCCGTCCGCAGTGATCGCAGCAAACCCGAACAATGCTGGTCAGCAGGATGTGACAACAACTGCTCCGGCTGTGGAACAGACACAGACAGAAAACAAAGAGGCAGCGAAGGCTGAAGGTCCGGGGGCTGCTAATCAGGCAGACACTTCCAATGGTCCGGGCAGCCAGGCAGGTCCGGGTGCCAATGGTCCAACGGTAAGTGCTTCCCAGGGTCCTGCAGGTCCGGGAGCTCCGGCAGCGCAGAATCAGGCACCGCAGGGTACGAACAATGCGGAACTTACCTCTGCGACCAGAACTGCGATCGTTGCATACGCAAAGCAGTTCCTTGGCAATCCGTATGTATACGGTGGCACTAGCCTGACAAACGGTGCAGACTGTTCCGGCTTTACGATGAGAATTTTTGAGCATTTCGGTATTGATACCGGACGCTCTTCCAGAGATCAGGCGGCGAAGGCGAAGACTATTTCGATCAACGACATTCAGCCTGGCGACCTTCTGTTCTATGCGAGCGGAGACTACATCAACCATGTGGCGCTCTACATCGGCGGCGGACAGATCATTCACGCAAGTAACTCAAAGACAGGAATCATTATTTCTACAGCTTATTACAGAACACCGTACAAAGCTGCAACATTCCTGAATTAACTATATATGGAGGATATAGGGGTATGAACGAAATTGGTATTTTTGACATCCTGGGACCAAACATGATCGGTCCGTCCAGTTCTCACACAGCAGGTGCTCTGAGAATTGCATTTATCGCAGGAAAGATGGTAAGCAAACCGGTGTCCGTTAAGTATGTGCTTTACGGTTCCTTTGCCCGCACTTACCGCGGCCACGGTACAGACCGTGCACTGGTAGCAGGTATCCTTGGATATCAGACAGATGATGAAAGAATCCGTGACTCTTTCGAGCATGCGCATGCAGCAGGCGTAAGCTTTGAGTTCATCGAGAACTTCACAGAGACAGACGTTTACCCGAACACAGTTGACGTTTATGTAACAGATGAAAACGGTGCAGAAGTATCTCTTCGCGGCGAATCCATCGGAGGCGGTAACGCTGTTATCACAAAATTAAACGGTGTAGATGTTGAGCTTACAGGTAACTACAACACATTGGTTGTTGAGCATATGGACAAGAAGGGTGTTCTTGCATTCCTGACAGCGATCTTAAGTGCCAACGAGATCAATATTGCGACTTTACGTTTGTTCCGCGAAGGTAAAGGTAAGAAAGCAACAACGATCATCGAGGTAGACTCTGAGGCTTCCAGCCAGGTAGTTGCAACTCTTTACGGTCTTGATGCGATCATGAACGTAATCGTTGTTCCGAGAATCAAAATGGACTAATAGGGGGATCGGAAATGAATTTTATCAATGGTGCACAGCTTTTAGAATATTGTGAGAGTAATAATAAAAAGATTTCCGAGGCTATGTTCGAGCGTGAGGTAACTCATCTTGAGGCTGACCCGGAAAGAACCATGGAGAAAATGAGAAAAGCGTACTCCATCATGAAAGGTTCTGTAAAGAAACCGATGGAAGAAGACATTATCAGCATGGGCGGTATGATCGGTGGCGAGAGCAAAAAGCTTCACACACTGAGAAATGAAGGCAAGAATCTTTGCGGCAGCTTAGTTTCCAAAGCGATCGCATATGCGATGGGCGTTCTGGAAGTAAATGCTTCCATGGGTCTTATCGTAGCAGCTCCGACAGCAGGTTCCTCCGGTGTTATTCCGGGTGTTCTCTGCTCTGTTCAGGAAGAGTATGGATTCAGTGATGAAGAAATCGTTCAGGCATTATTCAATGCAGGCGGTATCGGTTACCTGATCACAAGAAATGCGACAACAGCAGGAGCTGAGGGTGGATGTCAGGCAGAGGTTGGTTCCGCAAGTGCGATGGCTGCATCTGCAGTGGTTGAGCTCTTTGGCGGTACACCAAGACAGTGTATGGACGCTGCTTCCCTTGCAATTGTAAACATCCTTGGTCTCGTTTGTGACCCGATCGGCGGTCTTGTTGAGAATCCGTGCCAGAACAGAAACGCAATGGGTGCTTCCAACGCATTAGTTGCAGCAGAGTTAGTTCTTGCAGGTATTAAGAGCATCACTCCGATCGATGAGACAATCGAAGTTATGTACGCAGTTGGTAAGTCCATCCCGTCCGAGCTTCGTGAGACATCCATGGGTGGCCTTGCAGTTGCACCGAGCGCTTGCGAGACATGCAGAGCTTGTGCGGAGAAGAGAAAGAAAAACTAAAGATTCTTATAAAACCAGGTCCTTGGCTTCGGCTAAGGACCTTTTTTCGTACTGATTTGTGGGGCGATTGAACCGCCAGTACATAGACGAAAGTTACATTTTGCGGTAAAATAAAAGTTTCTGGAAAAATATTCCAGAGTGAATCAGTTTTGCAATCAGAGCGCAATTTAAACTCCATTAAAATGTTGAATACAAAAATGATTCAACAGGGGTGAGTTGCAAAATGTCAATACTAAAGACAAAAGATGGCAGAAAAAATCTGGTTGGTTTAAAGCTGATCCAGTTAAGAGAAGGAAAAGGAATGTCACAGCGTGACCTGGCGAAAGCCTTTCAGTTGATCGGATGTGATATTGACCAGAATGTCATTACACGAATTGAAACAGGCAAACGTAAAGTGACAGACATGGAAATCTGGGCGATTTCGATCGTATTCGGTGTGAAAGCCGGAGAGCTGTTTGATTCCAAAGAGATTGACGAAGTTTTCGTCCGTTAATGCAAGAGAAGAATCCCATTCACGGGATTCTTTTTTTATGTTATACTTTGAGTGATAAAGAATTTTGGAGGACAGATCATTGAAGAAAGTTCTTTTAGGAAATACAGGTATAGAGGTAAGCATCGCAGGATTCGGAATTCTTCCAATGGGTCCGAGCCAGCTGGCGCTTCCGATTGAGGAAGGTGCGGAAATCATCCGCTATGCATTTGACCACGGAATGAATTTTATTGATACCGCGCAGTATTATCGGACGTATCCATATATAAAAAAGGCATTGGACGGGGGCAATTACGATCATGTGATCATCTGTTCCAAATGTCTGGAAGACGATTACGACAGTATGATGGAAGCAATCGAAGAGGCACGTACAGAACTTGGACGAGAGGTTATCGATATTTTTCTGATGCATGAAGTTCGTTCCGGACAGTTGGAAGAACGTGCGGGAGCATGGCAAGCGTTGAAAGATGCAAAAGAAAGGGGACTGGTTCGTGCCATCGGTCTTTCCACTCACCACGTAGATATCACATGGGCGGCGGCGGAGATGGAAGATCTGGATGTGGTCTTTCCACTGATCAACTATGCAGGAT
>JAZRLX010000278.1:0-4007 GCA_045647085.1 Pilosibacter sp. | reverse complement strand
ACCGAACTCACCAAGGAAGTCGTGCGGAATGCTGTGGTTTTCGTCCATCGGAATTGCTACCATGTTCTTGATAGCTGCTTCTTTACCCTTACGGATAGCTTCCGGAACTTCTGCTGCTTTACCAAGGCCAGCGCCTACATGGCCATTGCCGTCTCCTACTACTACCAGAGCGGAAAATCTCATGGTACGTCCACCTTTTACAGTCTTGGATACGCGTTTGATGGCAACTACTCTGTCATTTAACTCAAACTGACTTGCATCAATGATTGTACGTTTCATGCTGTATTCTCCTCTCTATTAGAATTCCAGACCAGCTTCACGAGCTGCATCTGCTAAAGCCTGAATCTTACCCTGATAGATGAAACCGCCACGATCGAATACTACAGCTGTGATGCCTTTTTCGATCGCTCTCTTTGCGATTACAGTTCCAACGTATGCAGCTGCATCAACTGTATCAGTGTTCTCTAACTCAGCTTTGATCTCTTTCTCAAGAGTGGAAGCTGCAACTAAAGTATGACCGATGGAATCGTCGATGATCTGAGCATACATATGATTATTACTTCTGAACACTGCTAAACGCGGTCTCTCTGCTGTACCAGCAAAGCGGTTGCGTAATCTATAGTGTTTTTTTCTGCGGATTTCGCTTCTAGACTGCTTACTAACCATTTTTTACACTCTCCTTAAATTACTTTTTACCTGTCTTACCAACTTTACGTCTGATAACCTCATCAGCATATTTGATACCTTTGCCCTTATACGGCTCCGGCTCACTCTTGCCTCTGACCTCAGCTGCAAACTGACCAACTTTTTCTTTGACGATACCTCTAACGAAGATGATGTTCTGACCTTCCATAACAGTCTCGATACCTTCCGGATCTTCCATCTCTACCGGATGGGAGTAACCAAGGTTGAGAGTTAACTTCTTGCCAGCTTTGGATGCTCTGTAACCAACACCGTTGATCTCAAGCTTCTTCTCATAACCAGCTGTAACACCTGTGATCATGTTAGCGATTAAAGTTCTTGTAAGACCGTGGAGAGATTTCATTCTCTTTAAGTCGTTCGGTCTAGTAACGATGATCTTGCCTTCTTCTTCTTTGATTTCCATTTCAACCGGTAATTCTCTTACCAGCTCGCCCTTCGGGCCTTTAACGGATACTACGTTTCTCTCTGCGATTGTAACAGTTACGCCTGCCGGAATCGCGATCGGCATTCTACCAATACGTGACATGCCAAATACCTCCTACTTAGATTCTCGGAGAGTGCTTTTACACTCCCTGTTTTCAGTTTCTATGTTATTGCCTTCGAGTTACAAAGGGTTATACTCCTTTGTAAACGCACAAAGGCCGCACCAAACGCCGCCCTTCCCATGTTATTGGGTTTTGCAGGCGACGGGTGAGCATAACCTTGGATATTATATACTAATCGTCAAATAATTGCAAGTACTTAAATAAGTACAATGATTACCAAACGAATGCAAGTACTTCGCCGCCAACACCGAGCTCACGAGCCTTCTTGTCTGTGATAACGCCCTGGTGTGTGGAAACGATAGCGATGCCGAGACCGCCAAGTACTTTCGGCATATCTTCTTTACCAGCGTAGATACGAAGACCCGGTTTGGAGATCTTCTTGATGCCGGAGATGATTCTCTCGCTCTTGTTGTTGTTATATTTTAAGGAGATGCGGATTGTCTGGAAACCACCATCTTCTACGATTTCGTATTTCTTGATGTAACCTTCCTCTAAAAGAATATTAGCGATAGCTAATTTCATCTTGGAAGCCGGAACGTCTACTGTATCATGTTTAGCAGTATTTGCGTTACGAATTCTAGTAAGCATATCTGCAATCGGATCACTCATTGTCATTTTTAATTTCCTCCTTATGGATTGTTGGTTGTTACACTGTCGGTTCGCAGCTCATTGCTGCGCTTCACAGTACAGTTCCCTGCGGAAAACAGAGAACAGCTGACTTGCCATCTAACTTGATGAGGTTCTTACGAACCTCGTCAAGCATTTGGTCAAGTTTATTTCCAGCTTACCAGCTAGCCTTCTTAACACCCGGAATCTCGCCCTTGTAAGCAAGCTCACGGAAGCAGATACGGCAGATGCCGTATTTTCTCAGATATGCATGTGGACGACCACAGATTCTGCAACGGTTGTATTCTCTTGTGGAGAACTTTGCCGGACGCTGCTGTTTAATCTTCATTGAAGTTTTAGCCATGGATAAATCCTCCTACTTATTTTGCAAACGGCATGTTGAATAATCTTAACAGTTCACGTGCCTCTTCGTCTGTCTTAGCGGTTGTAACAAAAATGATGTCCATACCTCTAACTTTATCAACTTTATCGTACTCGATCTCCGGGAAGATGAGCTGCTCTTTGATACCGAGAGCGTAGTTACCTCTGCCGTCAAATGCGTTAGCATTTACACCACGGAAGTCACGTACACGCGGAAGAGCAAGGTTGATAAGACGATCTGCAAACTCGTACATCTTCTCACCACGGAGAGTTACTTTACAGCCGATAGCCATACCCTCTCTGAGTTTGAAGTTAGCAACGGATTTCTTAGCCTTTGTCAGAACTGCTTTCTGACCTGTGATGATCTCAAGGTCACGAACTGCAGAGTCAAGGACTTTCGCGTTGTCTTTAGCTTCGCCTACGCCCATGTTGATAACGATCTTATCGAGCTTCGGCACTTCCATGATATTCTTATAACCAAACTTTTTGATCATTGCTTCAACGATCTCGTTCTGGTACATTTCTTTTAATCTAGCCAACTTTTTTTCCTCCTCTCTGCTAATTAGTCGATCACTTTACCTGTTGCTTTTGCAACACGTACTTTCTTGCCATCTTTAACTTCGAAGCCAACTCTTGTAGCTTTTCCGTCAACGAGAAGCATTACGTTGGAAACGTCGATAGCAGCTTCTTTCTCTACGATGCCGCCATTCTGGTTCATCTGGTTCGGTTTTGTGTGCTTCTTAACAACGTTAACGCCTTCAACGATAACTTTGCCTTCTTTTACGCTAAGAACTTTACCAGTTTTGTCTTTATCTTTACCTGCGATAACGATAACCATATCGTCTTTCTTGATTTTCATCATAACTGGCACCCTCCTTATAATACTTCCGGAGCAAGGGAAACGATCTTCATGAACTGTTTCTCACGAAGCTCTCTTGCAACCGGTCCGAAGATACGTGTGCCCTTCGGAGTCTTGTCATCTTTAATGATAACTGCTGCGTTTTCATCAAACTTAATATAAGAACCGTCTTTACGACGAGCGCCTTTTACTGTACGAACTACAACGGCTTTAACTACATCGCCCTTCTTTACAACGCCGCCCGGTGTTGCATCTTTAACGGAAGCTACGATGATATCGCCGATGTTAGCATATCTTCTTGTGGAGCCGCCCATTACGCGGATGCAGAGAAGCTCTCTAGCACCTGTATTGTCGGCAACCTTTAATCTGGTTTCCTGCTGAATCATGCCTGATACTCCTTCCTCGATTAACTATCGATTATCTTGCTTTCTCGATGATTTCAACAAGTCTCCATCTCTTATCCTTGGATAACGGTCTTGTTTCCATCACTTTAACTGTATCGCCGATACCACACTCATTGTTCTCATCATGAGCTTTTAATTTATATGTGTTCTTAACAATCTTACCGATTAACGGATGTTTTACGTGGTTTTCGATAGCAACTACGATTGTTTTGTCCATCTTGTTGCTAACTACTTTACCCACACGTGTTTTTCTAAGATTTCTTTCCACGACGGATAATCTCCTTTCAAATTACGATTCGTCACACGCATTGGCGTGTGTCATAACGCAGGCCGGAACTGCTCTAAGCAGATCGGCGCAAAGTTATGATCTTGATATTAGTTAGCAACCTAGTTTGCTTTCTCTGTGATAACAGTCTGAATTCTAGCAATGTTCTTACGAACCTCTTTGATTCTGCTTGTGTTATCTAACTGGTTGGTTGCGTTCTGGAATCTCAGGTTAAAGAGTTCCTT
>JAZRLX010000277.1:0-4403 GCA_045647085.1 Pilosibacter sp. | reverse complement strand
GATAAACTGAGCCGGGAACTGCTGCTCAAAGAGATCCTTGTTCTCAAACGGATAGTGGTGCTGAGCGAACGGCATTGCGCCGGAGTCGAACCAACAGTCAATAACCTCCGGTACGCGGTGCATTTCTTTACCGCAATCCGGACATGTGATTGTCACTGCATCGATATGCGGACGATGAAGCTCAACGCCGCCTTCCGGATAATTGTTGCTCATGCTCTTTAATTCTTCACGAGAGCCGATGCAGTGCATATGTCCGCACTCACAAGCCCAAACCGGAAGTGGTGTTCCCCAGTAACGGTTTCTGGAGATACCCCAGTCCTGAACATTCTCTAACCAGTCACCGAAACGGCCTTTACCGATGGATTCCGGGATCCAGTTGATCTTGTTGTTGTTTCTGATCAGGTCTTCTTTCACTGCTGTCATCTTGATGAACCAGGACTCACGCGCATAGTAAATGAGCGGAGTGTCACATCTCCAGCAGTGCGGGTAGCTGTGCTCGAATACCGGTGCTTCGAATAAAAGACCCTTTTCTCTTAAATCTTTTAAGATCATCGGATCTGCTGTCTTACAGAATACGCCTGCGTAGTCTGTCTCAGCTGTCATCTCACCTTTACCATCAACTAACTGTACGAACGGAAGGTCGTATCTGCGGCCTACCTGAGCATCGTCCTCACCGAATGCCGGTGCGATATGAACAACGCCTGTACCATCTGTTAATGTTACGTAATCTGCACATGTTACGTAGTGTGCTTTCTTATTCTGCTTTTTGCAGATATCAAGCGCATAGTCAAATAACGGCTCGTACTCCTTGTACTCCAGGTCTTTACCTGTGCATGTCTCAAGGATCTCGTATGCCGGTGTACCGTTTTCCTTGTCAGCAAGCTTTCCAAGAACGGTATCTAAAAGCGCTTCCGCCATGTAATAAACATTACCGTCAGCTGCTTTTACTTTTGCGTAAGTCTCTTTCGGGTTTACGCAGAGAGCAACGTTACTCGGCAGAGTCCACGGAGTTGTAGTCCATGCCATAATGTAAGCGTCCTCGCCTTTTGCTTTGAAGCGAACCACTGCAGAACGTTCTTTTACGTCCTTGTAGCCCTGAGCTACTTCGTGGCTGGAAAGCGGAGTGCCACAGCGCGGGCAGTACGGAACGATCTTAAAGCCTTTGTAAAGGAGGCCTTTGTTCCAGATCTCTTTTAATGCCCACCACTCGGACTCAATGTAGTTGTCATGGTAAGTTACATATGGGTCATCCATATCAGCCCAGAAACCAACTGTGCCGGAGAAATCTTCCCACATGCCTTTGTATTTCCAAACACTTTCCTTACAGTACTCGATGAACGGCTCAAGACCATACTGCTCGATCTGCTCTTTTCCGTCTAAGCCTAACATCTTCTCAACTTCCAGCTCAACCGGAAGTCCGTGTGTGTCCCAGCCTGCTTTACGCGGAACCATGTAGCCCTTCATAGTACGGTATCTCGGGATCATATCCTTGATAACACGTGTCAGAACATGGCCAATGTGCGGCTTACCGTTCGCTGTTGGCGGTCCGTCATAGAATACGTACGGAGTACCTTCTTTTCTGCTTTCGATACTCTTTTCAAAGATCTTCTGGTCTTTCCAGAATTTCTCTACCTGTTTTTCTCTGTCGACAAAATTTAAATCTGTTGACACTTTCTGGTACATGACACATTTCCTCCAATCTTGTTTTATGCACTGCTTTCTCCTCACAGTGCTGTCGTTTGCGCGGATGAACCAAATTTCTCGTCTTCGGCAACCATCATCCGCTGGTGTGTCGTATGCTTTATTCTATAAAAAAACGTCCTGTTATATTGCAACAGGACGAAACTATAGACTCGTTAAACCACCTATTACTGCATACCGACATATGAGTTCTTGTTAACGGTAGAAAACCGGGCAAACTTACTTATAATCTACGTTCAGCCGCCAGCTCAGGAGGGATCTTCCGTCTGCATCCGGCACCGGGCTTTCACCATCCCCGGCTCGCTTTGGCTTTCATACAGATTTACTGTCTCCATCAATGCTTTTCAAAATATAATTCGAGCGATATCATTATAATGAGAAAACAGTGCAATGTCAAGGTCTTAACAATCGAAAAAGCCTTATTTTTCAAGGAAAACTCCCGTTTCGTCCGTGTTTCGTCTAATCCTTTTTCGCATTAATTTTGCATCATTTTAAAGCGCAAATTCTTTGTGTTAATTAATTAACGAGAGATTTGCCTTTTTCCATAGATATGGTATAATTATGGCAAATTATGTTTTCTACCACAATTATAAAGGGGAATATATTATGGAAAGAATTATGAGTTCACGTAACCTGACTCAGTTAACAGACTTCTATCAGTTAACAATGATGCAGGGATATTTCTTTGCAAAAGATGTAAATGAAACTGTTGTTTTCGATGCTTTCTACCGTACAAACCCGGATGGAAACGGCTATGCAGTTTCTTGTGGCCTTGATCAGCTGATCGACTACATCAAAAACCTTCACTATTCTACTGCTGATATTGAATATCTTCGCAAGACAGGTTATTTCCGCGAGGAGTTCTTAGAATATCTCGCTAATTTCCGTTTCACAGGTGACATCTGGGCACTTCCGGAGGGAACTGTTATGTTCCCGCGTGAACCGTTCATTAAAGTTATTGCTCCGATCATGGAAGCGCAGCTGATCGAAACTGCGATGTTAAATATTATGAACCACCAGTCTCTGATCGCTACAAAGGCAAGCCGTGTTACCCATGCTGCCCGCCCGGACGGCGTTATGGAGTTTGGTCTCCGCCGTGCACAGGGTCCGGATGCAGGTATCTACGGTGCAAGGGCTGCTATGATCGGCGGTTGTGTTGGTACTTCCAACATTCTTGCAGGTGAGATGTTCGATGTTCCGATCCTCGGCACTCATGCACACAGCTGGATCATGAGTTTCCCGGACGAGCTGACAGCATTCCGTACATATGCAGAATTATATCCGGATGCATGTATCCTTCTCGTTGATACATACGACACATTAAAGTCCGGTATCCCGCACGCGATCCAGGTATTCCAGGAAATGCGCGAGAAAGGTATTAAGTCCAAACGTTACGGAATCCGTCTCGACAGCGGTGACTTAGCATACCTTTCCAAGAGAGCGAAAGAAATGTTAGATGCTGCCGGTTTTGAAGATGCAGTGATCTCTGCTTCCAACGACTTGGACGAGTTCCTGATCCAGTCCCTGAAGAACCAGGGTGCTACCATCAACTCCTGGGGTGTTGGTACTGCAATGATCACATCCAAAGACTGTCCGGCATTTGGCGGTGTTTATAAACTCGCTGCGATCTTAGACAAGGAAACCGGTGAATTTATCCCGAAGATCAAACTGTCTGAAAATGCAGAAAAGATCACAAACCCGGGTAACAAGACCATCTACCGTATCTATGGCAAAGATAATCACAAACTGATCGCAGACCTGATCTGCCTTGCAGACGAGAAATTCGATGAGAGCCAGCCGCTTCTTCTCTTCGATCCGATCCAGACATGGAAGAAAACACACCTTTCTCCGGGCACTTACACAATGCGTGAACTTCTGGTTCCGGTATTCAAGAATGGTGAGTGTGTATATGAATCTCCGTCTGTTATGGAAATCCGTGAATACTGCAACAAGGAAAAAGAGACATTATGGGATGAGACAAGACGTCTTCGCTACCCGCACGAAGTACATGTGGACCTTTCCGATGCACTTTGGAAGATGAAGAATGAATTACTGGAAGCATACCAGGTACACTAGAAAGGATTTACAACATTATGAGCGCAACTGACATTGCAAAATCCGTAGACGTGGATTTAGACGTGATCGCGGCTGAAGCCACAGAGATCATTGAAGAATTAATTGCAACTGCAAATATGAAACCGGGTCAGATCATGGTGATCGGATGCTCCTCCAGTGAGATCGCAGCTCACACCATTGGCCGTTACTCCAGCAAGGAAGTTGGCGAAAAAGTGTTCAATGCACTTTACAAAGTAGCCAGAAAACACCAGATCTATCTTGCAGCACAGTGCTGTGAACATTTAAATCGTGCCATCATCATTGAAGAAGAAGCTGCCGAAAAATACGGCCTCGAAATGGTGAATGTAAAACCACAGTTAAAAGCTGGCGGTTCCTTCTCCGTAGCAGCATGGAACAACTTCGCTGCACCGTGCGCAGTTGAGAAGATCCAGGCACACGCAGGCATTGACATCGGTGATACCTTAATTGGTATGCACCTTCGTGCAGTGGCTGTTCCGGTAAGAACTAAGAGAAATTCCATCGGCTCTGCACATGTGGTATGTGCAAGAACAAGACTGAAATTCATCGGTGGAGAGAGAGCGATCTATCAGTAATCTTGAAACATCACAAAACCTACCCTGCTAACA
>JAZRLX010000276.1:0-8526 GCA_045647085.1 Pilosibacter sp. | reverse complement strand
CGCTTTCCTTATTAATACTCATCCTCTTCTGGGGTTTAACAGCACATCTTTATCCACTAATGTATGATTATAATAAGACAGACTGGGAAAACAAAACACCGGTTCTGACACACAAAAATTTTCGGGATTTGATTTCTGAGGCTGGCATGTTTGCTCTTACACGCATGATCCCAACCGCCATCGGATTGATCTTTTCTATCCTTTTTCTTGGTCTAATAATCCTCTTTATGCCAACAACATTTCCTCTTCTGTTGACAATTGGTTTTTCTTCTGTTGGCACAGCAATGGCATTCTCACATACACAATCCAAATAAGATAACAAAAAAGGTCTCTGGAAAGTAATCTTTCCAAAGACCTTTTGAAAAACCTTTTTGAATGATTCTCTGAGAACCCAACGATTAACGTTTGGAGAACTGCGGAGCGCGACGAGCACCTTTGAGACCCGGTTTCTTTCTTTCTTTCATACGCGGATCTCTTGTTAAGAAACCAGCTTTCTTAAGAACCGGACGGAACTCAGCATCAGCGTGAAGCAGAGCTCTGGAGATACCGTGTCTGATAGCACCAGCCTGACCTGTTGTACCACCACCGTGTACGTTTACAAGAACGTCGAACTTGTCGAGTGTCTCTGTAGCTGTAAGCGGCTGACGAACTGTAACTTTTAATGTCTCAAGACCAAAGTACTCATCAATGCTTCTCTTGTTGATTGTGATGTTACCTGTACCCGGTACAAGATATACTCTAGCGATAGATTTTTTTCTTCTTCCTGTTCCATATAATTTAGACATAGTAATTTCCTCCTTCCAGACCTAGATTAAAATTTGATCTCTAAAACTTCCGGCTTCTGAGCTGCCTGCTCGTGGTCAGCACCAGCATATACGTGAAGTTTTGTCATCATGCTTCTACCTAACGGTCCCTTCGGAAGCATACCTTTAACTGCTAACTCGATAACCTTCTCCGGCTTCTTAGCAAGCATCTCTTTTAATGTTGTCTCTCTCATACCGCCAACATAATCGGAGTGGTTGTAGTAGATCTTCTGGTCTAATTTCTTACCTGTAACTTTGATCTTGGAAGCGTTTACTACGATTACGTAGTCACCGCAATCCATATGAGGTGTAAAGATCGGTTTGTTCTTACCTCTTAAAACTTTAGCGATCTCAGATGCTAAACGTCCTAATGTATATCCTGTAGCGTCAACTACATACCATTTTCTTTCGATTGTTGCCGGACTAGCCATAAAGCTCTTCATGGATTTTCCTCCTGTTTGAATTGTACTATATACTCTTAATCGTTTCTTTATCGTATCAAATACTGCTTCCGGGGCTTTGGTTACAGCATTTTTAACCGATGTCACAGTTATACATTATATTATACTCTGTCGGGTGTGTCAACTGTTTTTTTAACGAAAAATCGTACTTTTTCCTTTTGTTTTCCTTTAAAAACAAGGATTTTTAAAGGGTGCGGACATAATTTTTGCCCGCACCCTTTTATACCAGATTTCTCCAAAAATGTCAACCTGACATCTTCGGGATATTATATTTATCTCTGATTAGTTCTGGAAATCAACTGTAGCATTTCCGTTTTCATCGTAAACAACTGCATCTTTGTCAAGAACCAGCTCCTGGATCGCCTCAAGATATTCTTTGATGGAGCCGAATTCCGGTTCGTAGTTTGCGATGATCTCTTTTGCTTTTGCTGCATCGTCTGCAAGAAGCGCTTCTGTTACGAAGAGCTGTGCTTTTGCTGCGTTCACGCAGAGACGGTTCACGTCATCAACCTGGAAATCGATACCGTGGCATACGCCTGTTAAACCTGCTGCCATGAACTGTACGCCCGGCATTACGCATGTCAGATCGCCGAAGTCAGAGGAACCTGTGCTCCAAGCCTGATAATCAAAACGTACACGGTCTGCGCCAACAAGGTCACAGCAGCACTGCTCAACCAGCTCCATGAACATCTTGTCATGAACTTCCGGAGAGTAACCCGGTCTGTCGCAAAGTTCAACACCTGCACCCATAGCCAGAGCTGCACCTGTTAATGCACGGTTGAATTTTTTATTTTCTCTCTTCATTGCTTCAAGAGTTCTGCCGCGAACATAGCTCTCGATCTTCATCTCGTCCGGAATGATATTTACTGCGCAGTTTACGCCCATCATGATCGGATGGAAACGAACAGTGTCCTTCTCCTGTAATGTCTCGCGGAGATCGTTACATGCCTGAAGACCAAGCATAGCAGCATACTGAGCGTTTACGCCAAGATGCGGAGCTCCGCCTGCATGTGCGGATTTACCTTTGAAACGGATTGTCTTCGCCATACAGCCATTGTTGCCGAGACCGCAACAGAAATCGAACGGCTCGCCCTCGCCTGCTGCTGTACCGTGTACCATAAGTGCAAGATCAATACCATCGAAGAATCCACGGTGCATGAACTCTACTTTACCGCCCATGTAGCTGATCACGCCTTCTTTGCGAAGGTTCTCACGGAATGCCAGCTGGATCATTTCCTCTGCCGGAACTACCATGAGACGGATTGTACCACAAAGACCGTCTAATGCGCCCGGAGCCTTTAATGCAGCTGCGATACCAAGCATTGCAGCGCCCTGTGCATGGTGACCGCAGCAATGTGTCATACCATTTACGGATTCCGGATGTGCGGAAATATCAAGAGCATCTAACTCACTCATGATACAAAGCTTCGGACCCGGTTTGCCAGTCTCTACGTCTGTATAGAAGCCCGGAATGTTGCCAGCCATTGTCAGCTCGTAGCCCATCTCCTGGAATTTCTCTGCCATGTACGCATTGGCTTCCCACTCTGTGTAACCTGTCTGCGGATGCTCCCAGAGCCATCTCTCTGCGTCAGCGATCATCTGCTTGTGTGCGTCCACGTTGTTGATAATTAACTGCTGTCTCTCTGTCATTTCTTTTTCCCCTTTTCTTACTTCTGGAAATCTATAGTTGCGTTGCCATTTTCATCATAGACAACTGCATCCTTATCAAGTGTCAGTTCATCGATCGCTTCAAGGTACTCCCTGATAGAACCGAACTGCGGCTCATAGTTCGCGATGATCTCTTTTGCTTTTGCAGCATCGTTGGAAAGAAGCTCATCAGTTACGAAAAGCTGTGCCTTCGCGGAGTTTCCGCAGATACGGTCTACACTGATGATCTGGTAGTCGATACCATGACCTACACCCGCTGCACCTGCTGCATAGAACTGTACGCCCGGCATTACACATGTCAGATCACCAAAGTCGGAAGAACCTGTGCTCCAACCGTTGTAATCGAAACGAACACGATCGGCGCCAACTAAATCTTTACAGCACTGCTCTGCAAGCTCCATAAATGCCTTATCGTGATTTTCCGGAGAATAACCCGGTCTGTCACAAAGCTCTACGCCTGCTCCCATTGCAAGAGCCGCACCTGCCAATGCACGGTTAAACTTTTTATTTTCTCTCTTCATTGCCTCGAGAGTTCTGCCGCGAACATAGCTCTCGATCTTCATTTCGTCCGGAATGATGTTTACTGCGCAGTTTACGCCCATCATGATCGGATGGAAACGAACGGTGTCTTTTTCCTGTAATGTCTCACGGAGATCGTTACATGCCTGGAGACCAAGCATCGCTGCGTACTGTGCATTTACACCAAGATGAGGTGCTCCGCCTGCGTGTGCGGATTTACCTTTGAAACGGATGGTCTTCGCCATGCAGCCATTATTTCCGATACCACATCTGAAATCATACGGTTCACCCTCACCTGCCGCTGTACCATGTACCATCAGTGCAAGGTCAATACCGTCGAAGAATCCGCGGTGCATGAACTCTACTTTACCGCCCATGTAACTGATCACGCCTTCTTTACGAAGGTTCTCACGGAACTCTAACTGGATCATCTCCTCTGCCGGAACGATCATCAGTCGGATAGTTCCGCACAGACCGTCCAGAGCACCCGGCTCCTTTAATGCGCCTGCGATACCAAGCATCGCTGCACACTGTGCATGGTGGCCACAGCAATGGCTCATACCATTTACAGATTCCGGATGGCCTGCAATATCGAGAGCATCCAGCTCACCCATAATGCAAAGCTTCGGGCCCGGTTTACCAGTCTCTACGTCTGTATAAAATCCCGGAATGTTGCCTGCCATTGTCAGCTCATAGCCCATCTCCTGGTACTTCTCTGCCATGTACGCATGTGCTTCCCACTCAGTAAAACCTGTCTGCGGATGTGCCCAGAGCCAACGCTCTGCATCGGCAACCAGCTGCTTGTAAGCGTCTACATTTTTCACGATCAACTGTTGTCTTTCTGTCATAGCTTTTTCTTCCTTTATTTATTTTTCTTCGCTTCCAGATAGTCGTTAAGCTCCGTATTCTTTACGTTTGTAATGAACATGTGGCCCGGTGCATGTGTAATCACAAGCGGCGGTTTCACGCGCTCAACAGCTGCCTGCGGAGTCACGCCGCAAGCCCAGAATACCGGGATCTCACCTTCACGGATCTCTACTGCATCACCATAATCCGGTTTATTGACATCTGCGATACCGATCACTGCCGGATCTCCCATGTGGATCGGTGCACCGTGAACGTTCGGATAACGGCCTGTGATCTCTGCCGCGATTTTTGCATTTTCCGGAGTCATCGGGCGCATGCTGCAAACCACCGGTCCCTCAAATACGCCTGCTTTTTCACACTCGATGTTGGTCTTGTACATCGGAACGTTGCACCCCATGGAAATATGACGCACATCGATGCCTGCCTGTAAAAGAGCTTCCTCGAAGGAAAAGCTGCAGCCAATCAGGAATGCTACAGAATCTTCTGTCCAATACGGAGTTGCGTCAGTTACTTCGTCAACCTTCACACCGTCTTTGTATACAAAGTACTTCGGAATATCTGTCACCACATTAGCACCCTCGCCCATATCATGGATCATCGGATCTCCCTCAATGATCTCCAGGATTGGACACGGCTGCGGATTTTTCTTTGCGAATTCTTTAAAATCCTCTGCATATTCTCTTGGTAAAATTGCCAGATTTGCCTGCGCGTAACCTCCGCACATACCGGCTGTCGGATAATCAATCTCACCACTGCGGATCTTGAGCCAGATGTCCTCCGGTCTCCAATTACGATAATCAGCCATTATATCCCTCTTTCAGCTCTTTATATTCTTTCTTTTCTCTGCAGTACCAGTACTGAGCTGCCTCAATAGAGATCCATTTAAAATGGATCTTATGGCCCGGCATACACTGTGCGAGGATCGGAAGGTCTACAGAAATTACATTACCGATCTTCGTATATCCACCGGTTGTCTGATGGTCCGCCATCATAACGATCGGATTTCCGTGGGACGGAACCTGAACCGCACCAAAGCTGATACCATCGGTGATAATGTCGCCGCCAACTTTATGTTTGATCACCGGTCCCTGCATTCTGCAGCCCATGCGATCGTACTCATTACTGATCGTGTATTCACTGTTAAAGAATGTGTCAATGCTGCTCTGTGGGAAACAATCATCCTGCGGTCCTAAAACCACGCGGATCTCATGCTCTCTAGAACTAAAATCCGGAACTGGAAGCTTTCTTGCACTCATATTCGGAAGAGATGATTTCGGAGCTGTGAAACCGATCTCGTCACCTGCCTCCAGCTTTCTTCCCTCAAAACCGCCGATCTTGGACTTTAAGTTTGTGGACTTACTTCCCATAACCACCGGAACGTCAAGACTGCCTGCAAATGCCACGTATGCACGTGCACCACTCTTCGGAGCCGCAAAACTTAATGTCTGACCTGCTTTCACAGAAACTGCCTCGTATCTCGGAAGCGGAGCTCCGTTTAATGCTGCGCCAAGGTCACCGCCGGTTACAGCAATGATATTGTCTGCTGTAAACTCGATGGTCGGACCCATCATCGTCACTTCGAGAACACCTTCATTCTCCTCGTTGCCAACAAGAATATTTGCTAAAGAAGCGGAGCGTGCATCCATAACACCGGAAACTGCCATACCGGTCTCCTGATAACCATAACGACCCATATCCTGAATGGTTGTTAATAATCCGGCTTTGATGATCTTAATTCCCATTACTCCACCTCCTTCTTTGCGTATGTTACATATTTGTAGGTGTTTTCTTCCACCTGTTTTTCGATCTTCTTGTATTCTTCTTCTGTTACAGAAACGAACTTGATGTACTGACCTGCTTCAAGAAGAACCGGTTTCTCACGGTCTGCATCATACATCTTAAGCGGAGTTCTTCCGATCAGCTGCCAGCCTCCCGGAGACGCAACCGGGTAAATGCCTGTCTGCTCGCCTGCAATACCGACAGAACCGCCCTCGATCTTCACACGCGGGCTTGCAAGGCGCGGAGTCGCGATCTCTTTGCTCATACCGCCAAGGTATGGGAAACCTGCAATGAAGCCGAGCATGTAGATCAGATATTCTTCAGATGTATGGATTTTAATAACCTCTTCTACAGTCTTTCCGTTGTGTGCTGCAACTGTTTCAATATCCGGTCCCATCTCGCCGCCATAAAGAACCGGGATCTCGATCACAGTCGGAGCCGGGATCTCAATGTTGCCCATATCATTCATGATCTCGTCAAATTTCTTTGTCAGCGCTTTGAAACCGATAATCTCCGGTTTATAAATAACCAGAAGAGAACGGTAAGTCGGAACTGTCTCTACAATACCTTCAATACCTGCTTTTTCTACAGCAATCTTGAATGCACGAATCTGTTTGTTGATCTCAGGATTAATTTCATTTCCGAATTCCACGCATACCGCGCAGTCACCGGAAACCAGATAACGAACGTCACTCATGACGGAGTCTCCTCTCTTTGCTTTGTATTATCTCAGGTTCTTAATTGTGATACCTTCAGAAATCAGAGTCTCACGGATATTCTTTACGAACTCCAGAGCCTTCGGGTTGTCACCGTGTACACATACAGAATCTGCTTTGATGTCAATATCGTTACCATTGATCGTCTCAACTTTACCTTCTTTGATCATACGAACCACACGTTTGATCGCAAGATCTTTATCTTTGATCATGGAGCCCGGAAGTTTTCTGGATACCAGTGTTCCGTCATCATTGTAAGCGCGGTCAGCAAATACTTCGCTTGCTGCTTTTAAACCAACTTTTTCTGCAGCTGTGATCATCTTGGATCCTGCAAGGCCCATGAAAATGATATCTTTGTCCACTTCATAAACTGCTTCACACATTGCGATCGCAAGTTTCTCATCTACTGCAGCCATATTGTAGATCGCACCGTGCGGTTTCACATGCTGGATCTTAAGACCATGACTCTCTGTAAATGCCCATAATGCGCCGAGCTGGTATTTCACATAAGCCTTTGCTTCTTCCGGAGTCACAACCATATTTCTTCTGCCGAATCCCATCAGATCCGGGAATCCCGGGTGTGCACCAACGGCTGTACCGAATTCTTTTGCAAGAGCGATGGTTTTCTCCATCACCATCGGATCACCTGCGTGCCATCCACAAGCCACGTTTGCGGAAGAAACATACTTTAAGATTTCCTCATCCATACCGATTGTATAGTTACCAAAGCTCTCACCAAGATCACTGTTTAAATCTACAAAATACATATAATACCTCCTGTGAATATATCTTTTCGCACATATTTTTCTTCTATATATTTTATCTAAAAATAAATATAAGTGCAATAGATATTGCACTTATATTCCTATTTTCCGACATATTCAGTTTTCCAACTTCTATCTTCAGTTTTCCACAGACGATACAGTCCATACTGTTCTCCGTCCACAAGATTCACATTTTTATCTGCCTGTACGAACACCATTTCTGCACCATTGCGATATGCCTGATGAACCATGCGCCGCACCAGACGCTCCAATTCTGCATCGAAACAGAACTCAATTTTTAAAACAGAGATTCCGCATGTTACCATTTCGCTCTGATCAAGAACATATTTATAATACTCATTCTCACCAACAATTTCTTTCGCCGGTTCTTTCTCATATTCGATTCCAACCAGAGTCAATCCTTTTGCCGGGGCTGTATCACCTGCAGCAGCTCTGTTTCGCGCCTCAAGGATCTCTTTCATGCGCTCCGGCGGATACATGCCGCTGCCAATACGGATCAGAGTTCCTGCGATAATCCTTACCATATTATATAAGAAGCCATTGCCTCTCAGACGGATCGTCACGATATCATCAGAACCTTTGTCCACAGTAATCTCATAGAGATTGCGGACAGTCTCCTCCGCCTGATGATTGGAAGCACAAAAGCTTGCAAAATCATGCTCTCCAATCAAGTAAGCTGCTGCTTGTCTCATCTTCTCCACATCCAACGGATAGTGGCAGAAATGAGCATACAGACGCTTTGTCGGAACTTCGATCCTGCAGTTCAAGATCTTATATTCGTATGTCTTTGTACAATTTTGTTTTCTCGGATGCCAGTCAAGCGGAACTTCCTCTGAATGCACCACACGCACATCCTCCGGAAGCCTCTGATTCACTGCAAAGCAGATCTTGTCACCCGGCATACGATTTTCCGTATCAAAAACTGCTA
>JAZRLX010000275.1:0-2502 GCA_045647085.1 Pilosibacter sp. | reverse complement strand
GCACGAGAAAAGATCCTTGCAGAGATGGATTGGGATTTAAAAGTATCCTATAAAGATGAAACAAAAGCTGTTGAAAATTTATTGTCAGGCAATGTAGATAAGATCCTCGATGAAGCATTTGAACATGGAAAAGCCGGAGATTACACGGTTGAAGCTGATGGTATTGAGGAAGCAGCTCAGGCAGCGGCAGCAGTACTTGCAGATGGCTGGGATGTGAAGCCGAAGAATGGTTCTATCAGTTCTTACGATAAGTCAAGTGCGCAGTTCGTTTTTTCCGGAGCGGAAAACGGTATTCTGATCGAGCGTGAAAAGCTGACTAATGAGATGATCAGTGCAGTAAAAGCGGGAGAGTATCAAAAGACGATCGCTGCAACAGCAACGACAGTAGAACCGGAGATCACAGAAGCTCAGGCAAAAGAAAGCTTCAAGCGAATCGGTACTTATACAACTACGACTACTTCCAATAAGGCAAGAAACGAAAACATTCGAATTGCATCTGATGCGCTCAATGGACTGATCATTCAGCCTGGTGAAGAATTTTCCTTTAACCTGACGACAGGAAACAGAACACCGGAGAAAGGATACAAGGCGGCAGGCGCATATGTAAACGGTGTTCTTGTAGAGGAACCGGGTGGTGGTGTTTGCCAGGTGTCTTCTACATTATATAATGCGGTAGTATTTGCCGGTTTAAAGACAACAGAGCGCCATGCTCACAGTTATGAACCGTCCTACGTGACACCGGGTGAAGATGCTATGGTCAGCTATGATGGTTATTCCGGTCCGGATATGAAGTTTGTCAATAATTCCAAAACTGCGGTTGGTATTAAAACAAGTTTCTCTAACCAGAAATTGACAATCTCCGTATATGGAAGTCCGATCTTGGAAGAAGGCGTAACTCTTTCCATGGTTTCTAAGAAGACAAAAGATCTGGAAGCTCCTGCGCCGGTATACGAAGAGGACCCGACCTTGGAACCGGGAGTAGAAGTTGAGGCGAAAGCCGCAACACTCGGCAGCCGCTGGGTGACCAATCTGGTAACGAAAAAAGACGGCGTTGTGGTAGAAGAGATCCTTCTTCACAACAGTACCTATAAAGGAAAATCCGCAACGATCAAACGCAATACTTCCGGCACAGTAATTTCCACAGAGGGAGAGAGCAGTGCGGAAGAAAGCAGTCCTGCAGACGGAAATGCTCTGTCTCCGACTGAGACACTTCCGAGTGCTGAGCCATCTACAGAACAGGCAACAAAAGCACCGACATCAGCACAGACTCCGGGAGGAGTACAGACTGAGAATAGTGCTCAAAATGTCGGACCTGGAGATTTGATCCAACCGTCCGCGACAGCACCGACGGAAGCACCTTCCAACCCGGTAGTGATTCCTCAGAGCCCTGCGGATATGACGGCTCCGGCACCGGGAAACAGTGGGCCTGGAGGACAGGTAACTCAAACAACTCCGTCCGGTGGTCCCGGCGGTGCAGTTTCCGCAGAGACCAATGCGTCTCCGTCCGGCGTAAATCTTATTTCACCGATGGGATAAATTGTAAAAAAATGACCCGATCACAATACATGTTGTGGTCGGGTTTTTTTGTGTATTTCGTATTATGGAATTGCATTCGAATCGTGGAATTTGAATTTGAAAAATCTTAATATTGTTCATAATTTTATACCAAATTCCTTCGTTTATCATTTGCATTTTTCAGAAGAATTGCTATAATAGTATATAGGTATCCCTGTGTTCAAATGGGGGAACTGGTTTTATAAATAATTTTTTATTTATACACTTTATAGGAGGAAAATCAACTATGGCAAGAAAAATGAAAACCATGGATGGTAACCACGCAGCAGCTCATGCTTCATATGCATTTACTGACGTGGCAGCTATCTTCCCGATCACACCTTCTTCTCCGATGGCTGAGGCTACAGATGAGTGGGCAACTGACGGAAGAACAAACATTTTCGGACAGCAGGTTCAGATCACAGAGATGCAGTCTGAGGCTGGTGCAGCTGGTGCAGTACACGGCTCCCTTATGGCTGGTGCTTTAACAACAACTTACACAGCTTCTCAGGGTCTTCTTCTTATGATTCCGGACATCTTCAGAATCGCTGGTGAGCAGCTTCCGGGCGTATTCAACGTATCCGCTCGTGCTATCGCAGCAGCAGCTCTGAACATCTTCGGTGATCACTCTGACGTATATGCTTGTCGTCAGACTGGTGCAGCTATGCTTTGTGAGTCCAGCGTACAGGAAGTTATGGACTTAACACCGGTTGCTCACCTTGCAGCAATCAAAGGTAAAGCTTGCTTCATCAACTTCTTCGATGGTTTCCGTACATCCCACGAGATCCAGAAGATCGAGGCATGGGATTACGAAGATCTCAAAGAGATGGCTGACTTCGACGCTATCCATGAGTTCCGTATGAAAGCTCTTAACCCGAACAACCCGCATCAGCGTGGTTCTGCTCAGAACCCGGATATCTTCTTCCAGGTTAAAGAGGCAGCTAACAC
>JAZRLX010000274.1:0-8594 GCA_045647085.1 Pilosibacter sp. | reverse complement strand
GATCGCTTCGTTCGACTTGCATGTGTTAGGCACGCCGCCAGCGTTCATCCTGAGCCAGGATCAAACTCTCATGTTAAAGTTTATCCCAGTTCAAAACTTAGCTTGGCTAGTTTTAAACCGTTCTACTGTTGTTTTTAGGTTTTGTTCTGAATGTTCTCATTCATGGCCAATAACCAAAGGCCATTTTTATAAGAATTTTCAGGGTTTTACATACTGTTCAGTTTTCAAGGTTCTTTGCTGTTTTGCGACAGCCAGATTACTATAACATAGCTTTTTCTGTTTGTCAACAAGTTTTTTCAACTTTTTTTATTTTCTTTTTCAAGAAGTTTTTTAGTTGAATTCTTTGGTCAAAACCAAAGCTCCGAGAGGTGTTTGCCTCATCGGAGCTTTAATATAGCACTTTATTTTATGATTGTCAAGCAGATTTGTTGCTTTTTTTTAAACAATTTTTTCACACATTTTTCTGGCACAAGATATGCGATTTTTTCCTTATTTTATCTACATTTTGTGGTCGTTCGCAATCGAGATCTTAGCATGCAAAATGACTGATTCTCACATTAACGCGCTGAATTGTATCTGTAAAATATACAATTTATAAGAGACTTCGGATTAATCCAAGGACCAGATTTGCCAACATATTGTGGTCGTAAAGCCACGATAACCAAGGGCTTGCGTTCACTTGTGTAAATATCATTTGACCAAGTTCTGTTCTCGAGAATATCGTCAGTACAATACACAAAATCCAGATAAAGATCAATGCCTGTACACCGCCAAGGATTGCTCCGGCCATTTTATTGATACCGGACAGGATCGGAAGTTTCGCGATCAGGTCCAGCCACACCACTAAAACTTTTAGTGCCAGATATACGATCACAAACAATACAACAAATACGGCCGCTTTCAGCACAGTGTCTGCAAGATATCCACCAATATAGTCTCGAAAGAATTCTACTCCCATCAGCCGATATACTTCTATATTATTATTTTCAACAAGAAGCTTCTTCATCTGCTCCGGCAGAGGCAGTTCTTCTATGATGAGCCATTCATCCGCTTTTTGTGTGTGTTCTTCCAAGCCGAGTTCCTTCAGAATATCGTCAATACCGACGCTCTCTGCCATCTTCTCTTTCATTGTCTCATACACAGGTGTATCGTTTTTTAACCACTCTGTCACATAAGGCATAGTATAATTTACCGTAACCAGTGTGATCAGCATCGCTGCTGCAGATACTGCCAGGCGAATAAAGCCTTTATGATGTCCGTGGAGCACCATAGCAAGCAAATATACCGCCACAGCGATTTCCAGCCAGTGCTCCGTTATTTTCGCCATGATTTCCATAATTTTCCTCTTTTATTCGTTACAATACAAATTTACGAATTGCCGCTGCAACTCCGGCTTCATTGTTTGTAACTGTAATATGATCCGCCACTGCTTTTACGCATTCTTCTGCATTTTCCATGGCTACACCAAAACCGGCCATACGAATCATAGAAATATCATTTTCTCCGTCTCCAAATGCCATGGTCTCTTCTTGACGTATTCCGAGATGCTCTGCAAGTCGGATTAATGCACTTCCTTTATCTGCTCCGGCCGCATTGACTTCCAGATTATTAGAAAGAGAAGAGGATACGAGGATTCCCGGTATGTCGGTCAGTATTTTGCGCATACGCACTCGTGCTTCTTCCTTTACAAAGAATAAGTTGATCTTGTCAACATACTCGCAATGCTCTTTTATGTACTCGATATTGTCCGGAACCGGTTTTCTTGTCTTCCGCACCAGATCATGGATCCCCTGATTCGGTACATAATGCGCGAGATTGTCCCAGAAAGATTGTCTTGTGTATCCGATCCCGCCAATATATGCATCATACATGATATCATCTTCACAGTCGCGCACAAGCTCCATGATCTTTATGGCTGTTTCCGCTTTTAACAGACAGGAGGAAATAACTTCTTCTGTCTTTAAGTCTACCACCACTGCACCGTTTACTGTTATCGCATAGCGAACTCCCGGAAGACTTTTTAGCTCGTCCGGAATTCCGATTATCGTACGACCGGTTGCCGGAACGATCTGAATCCCGCGTTCTGCGCATTCCGCCAATGCCCGAATATTTTCATCAATCATACATTTTCGGTCATCTACAAATGTGCCGTCAAGATCTGTTGCGATCAGTTTTATTGTCATAAATGTTTCCCCCGTTTCAATAATAGAGGTTCATATTTTGAAATATATAATAGTTCGCCGAAACATCTGCCTGACCATGTTTGAGGCGGACGCTCCGGCGACTATTTCTACTATATTATATTAGTCAAAGAAATCCTTTTCGCGCAGGATCAGGAAACCTTCTTTGTCATACGCCGGAGAGAAGATACTTGTCAGTTTTCTTCCAAGTGTCTTTTTCTCTGCTTTATCAGCTGCTTCTTCGATCAGATCTACGGCTGCTTTCTGAGTCAGACGCACTCCGTCTTCCTCCATCATCTCGATTCGCTCATAGAGAGCCAGCATACTCTTACCTGTAATGCTGCAATCGATCTCGGATGCGTACTTGCATGCAAACTGTGCAAACTCATCTGCATCCATCTCGACATCGTCGTCATACTCTTCTGTCTCATTGTGATCGGAATCCTCTTCTTCATATGTGGATTCGTCAGCTGCTTCTTCCTCATGTGCCGGCTCTTCCTTCGGCTCCTCTTTCACAACGATCGGAGTTTTTTCGATCTTTGCAGTTTTCTCTGCTTCCTTCGCGATCTTTTCCTGTGCAGCAATTTCTTTTTCCAATGCTTCTTCCACAGCTGCTTCTGTGACTTCCTGCTCTTCTGCTTTCGCATCAGAACCGATGTACTGGAATTTGCTTGCCAAGGATGCATGTGTCGCATGAAGTGTTTCCAGATTTTCCGGAGTATCAATAAGAACAACGATCATACCGCTCTTATCATTTTCCATAAGGTCATCCAGCTCGTTCTGAACAGCTGCAGTAAGACCTGCGGCGTGTTCGATCACAAGGTCTTTTCCTGCAAGTTTATCTGCAACAGCACGGATTCCCTTTTTGTTTAATTTTTCACTGCTGATCTTCGCAACCGGATTCTTGTATCCTAATTCTCTGTGAATCTTCTTCAGCGCTTCGATGGCCATTGCAAGGCCCTCTTCCTCTGTTTCTGCTTCGATCATCAGGTTGTTCATCTCCGGCTCATCGTCAAGAGATTCGATCTCGATTTCATTAGCTGCGATTGCTTTCGCTTTTTCACGCTCAAGGCGCTCCTGCTCTAAACGTTCTGCCTCTTCTTTCAGCGCACGCTCACGGGCAATCTCTGCCTCTCTCTTTGCACGACGCTCTTCTTCCTCGCGACGAGCTTTTTCACGCTCTTCTTCTGCACGACGAAGAGCTTCTGCTTCCATCTCCTCGCGTTCTTTGGCTGCACGGATCGCTGCGCGCTGGCGTTCGATCTCGCGCTCTGCCTCAGCTGCCGCTTCTGCCTCACGTTCTGCTGCAGCGTCTAAAACTCTCTGTGTCGGCTTGATCTCTTTCAGAGAATGCAGGTCATCAAGTGTTCTTGTTGCCTCCATCTCATCTTCTTCTACGATCGCTGTCTTTGGTTCTTCTGCGATCTTAGCCATTTCTTGCGCCAGTTTTTCGGATTCCTCATCCTCATGGATGCGGATCACATCATCCTCTGTCGGCTCATCTGCAGAAACTTCCGGCTCCGGAATTTCCTCCTCTAACATCGGATCTTCTTCCACTTTTGCGTAAGATTTGGTGCTGTATTCTTCCTCTACCGCACGAAGCTTCGCTTCGTATTTGTCGCGGTTCTCCACAAGATCCATCTGATACTTGTTGAGCGGAGCATACTCCAATTTTAAATCCATAGCTTTATCCACATATTTACCGAGGCCGAACATCAGCATAATGGTGTCACATGTTGCCACACATTTGTCTTCAAGACCGGCTTTGTGATAAAGCTCTGCAAGCTCATACATCCACTTTTCATCCAGTTCGGAGGATGTGTATGCTTCTAATGAACGGATCAGCTGCTCGATCGGTGCTTTCTTCTCTTTTAAGATTAAGTAACGGAGCAGGTACTGACGCGGATCATCCTGTGCAACTTCACAGAACTCGCGGTAATATGTCTCTGCTTCTCCAACGCGTCCTTCTCTCAGCGCCAGATCTGTCAGTTTGTACAGGATGCGTTTGCCCACCGGTGCACGCTCATAGGCGATCCGAAGAACTTCTTTCGCTTCCTGATACTCCTCATTTTTCTCGTAAATCTGGGAAACCATGGAAAGAAGGCTTCCGTTTCTTACTCGGCGCCAATCGATAGTATCGCAAATTTTCATTGCAGTCGCATAGTCGCCGCGATTTACTAATTTTTTAATCTGTTCAACTTTTATGTTAAACTCGTACTTATCCATGAATAGCTTCTCCTAAGTTTCCTACAATTCCACACGGCCCTCCAGCGCACGCAGAAGTGTTACTTCATCAATGTATTCCAAGTCTCCGCCTACCGGTACACCGCTCGCGATCCTTGTGACTTTGATCCCTGTCGGTTTGATCAGCTTGCTGATATACATAGCTGTCGTTTCGCCTTCCAGGCTGGAGTTGGTTGCGATGATGACTTCTCTCACATCTTTCTGGAGTCTGGTCATCAATTCTTTTAATTTGATATCTCCCGGACCGATTCCGAGCATTGGGGAGATCGCACCATGAAGTACATGGTAAACACCCTCAAATTTCCCGGTTTTTTCGTAAGCTGCCAGATCTCTCGGATTTTCCACAACCATGATCACACTATGATCACGGACCGGACTCTTGCAGATCGGGCAAATGTCCATATCTGTCAGAGTGAAACACTCTTTACAATAATGAACATTGTGCTTCGCATCTCGGATCGCGCCGGAAAGACGGTCCACCTGCTCCTCCGGCATATTGATAATATGGAATGCCAGCCGCTGTGCCGTCTTGTTTCCGATTCCCGGAAGCTTTGACAGTTCTTCAATTAATTTTGAAATTTGGCTGCTGTAGTAATCCATCTTAGAAAGAAAGTCCTCCTAAGTTAAGGCCGCCTGTAAGCTCTGCCATCATTGCGCTGGACTCTTCTTCCATCTTACGGAATGCTTCGTTTGTTGCAGCTACGATCAGATCTTCTAACATCTCAACGTCATCCGGATCTACTGCTTCCGGAGAGATCTTCACGGAAACTACTTCTTTTTTACCGGAAACTGTTACTGTAACAACACCGCCGCCTACGCTTGCTGTGTACTCTTTCTCTTCCAGTTCTTTTGTCTTCTCTTCCATCTGACGCTGCATTCTCTGCGCCTGCTTCATAATATTTGTCATATTGCCCGGCATACCACCCGGGAAACCGCCACGTCTTGCCATGGTTTCAATCCTCCTGAATTCTATGTTTTTTTAAATAATTTTTATATTGAAAAGTCATCTCACAGACTAATCTTCAATTGTGATCTCCATATGGATGTTTTCCCGAAGTTCTTCATCGGTAATATATCTGGTATCCATACGTTCTCCGCTCTCGCGGAGTCTTGCTTTAAAATAAATGGATTTGCCGTACATCTGCTCCACGTATCGCTCGATGTCTCCCAAAATACTCGGACGGCTGCCCATATGGAAGTTCATCGGGTCGCTGAACACAATGCACAGGCAGCTTTCGCCTGCAGGTTCCACAACAGTCTCACGATAACACGGGCGCACGGACATACCCATCGCACGAACGATCTTGCCCCATTCATTGCGCACCATATTCAGATCCTCCAGCTGAGCTTTCGGGAGTGTTACGGTTCGCGGTTCAACCGGAGCCTGATATCCTTGCGTCGGAACTCCAATATTCGGTACCGGATTGCTCACCGGTACAGCTCCGCCGGTTTCTACCGACTGTTCGGAACTTCCACTCACTGCCGGTACATACCCAACCGACGCAGCCGGAATACCGTTCTCCACCTGACGTTCCAGCGCAGCCAGACGTTCCAGGACTGATTCCAGATCCTGCTCCATCTGAGGCTTAGTCAGTTTAATGAACGCCAGCTCAATGAGCACTCGCTTCTGCGTTGCAAAACGAATCTGGTTGGAAAGTTCCGAAAATACACGGATGTATCTCATCAGAGTATTCTCATCTGCCAGTTTCGCATCTTCACGCAGCAATTTTAAATTGTCTTCCGACATATCCAACAGTTCCTCCGCATCTTCCGCTGTTTTTAAAAGCAAAAGATTTCTAAGGAACCAGATAAAGTCTACCACGAACTGAGATAACTCTCGTCCCTGGATGACCATTTCTTCTAATTTTAAGATGCATTCTTTGGTCTGTCCCTGTACAACTGCCAGAAATAACTCTCGGAATACGCTGTTGTCCACAGCTCCGAGCACATCCAGCACATGTTCATACGTCAGGGTCTCTCCAAAATGGAATGCAGCACACTGGTCTAACAAACTCAGTGCATCTCGCATGGAACCGTCTCCGGCCTTTGCCACGTAACGGAGTGCTCGTTCTTCAACCGGCATTCCTTCTGCGTCGGTCAGTTCTTTCAATCGATCTGCGATCGTGTCCACTGTGATCCTGCGGAAATCGTATCTCTGACAACGAGACAATACCGTGATCGGGATCTTATGAACTTCTGTCGTCGCCAGAATAAAGATCACGTAAGACGGCGGTTCTTCCAGTGTCTTCAAAAGTGCATTGAATGCTCCCGTTGAAAGCATATGCACCTCGTCGATGATGTAAACGCGATACTTGCCTTCTGTCGGCGGATACTGAACCTGATCGCGGATCTCACGGATATTTTCCACACCGTTGTTGGATGCAGCATCGATCTCCACCACGTTGAGAGATGTTCCAGCTGCGATCTGCTTGCAGCTCGGACACTCGCCGCACGGACTTCCGTCTGTCGGATTTTCACAGTTTACGGAACGGGCAAGGATCTTTGCTACCGTTGTCTTACCTGTACCACGGGTTCCGCAGAACAAATATGCATGTCCGATACGCTGTGCGCGGATCTGGTTCTGTAAAGTTGTAACAATATGGTCCTGGCCCTTCACATCGTCAAAGGTGTGCGGTCGCCATTTCCTGTATAATGCTGTATATGACATAATCTATTCATCTCCGAAGCTGATACCGAGCAGTTTCGCCTCTTTAATAATATCGGATCTCGGGTCCACATATTTTAGTTTTCCTGCGGACTCAGAAAGCGGAATGTCCGTGATCACATTGTTCTTCACAACCACGAGTCGGCCAAACTGTTTTTTGTCAATCAGGGTCGCAGCATGAGCACCGATCCTGGAAGAAATAACACGATCATACGGAACAGGAGCCCCGCCTCTCTGCATATGGCCCGGAACCGTCACACGGATCTCCAGACCTGTTTTTTCCTGGATCATTGCACCAAGTTCATACGCAACAGACTGATATTTCTGTTTGCGATCTTCCAGTTTTTTCTTGTATTCTTTCTTGGATAACTTCGCTTCTTCTTTTGAGATCGCACCTTCCGCTACTGCTAAGATCGAGAAGCGGCTTCCGTGTTTGGTACGTTCTTTGATCTTCTTCGTAATAGCGTCCAGATCGTACGGGATCTCCGGAAGAAGGATAATATCCGCGCCTCCTGCGATACCGGCATGAAGTGCCAGCCAGCCAACTTTGTGTCCCATGATCTCTACGATAAACACGCGACCGTGGGAGGAAGCGGTTGTATGAATAAAATCAATCGCATTGGTCGCTACATCCACTGCACTCTGGAAACCAAATGTCATGTCTGTGCCCCAGAGATCATTGTCGATCGTCTTCGGAAGTCCGATCACATTTAAACCTTCCTGACTCAGAAGATTTGCTGTTTTCTGGCTTCCGTTTCCGCCCAGTACAACCAGTGCATCCAATTTCAGTTTATAGTATGTGTGACGCATCAGCTCCACCTTATCCAGACCGTTTTCATCCGGTTCACGCATCAGCTTGAACGGCTGTCTGGATGTTCCGAGCATCGTACCGCCTTTTGTCAAGATGCCGGAAAAGTCAGAACGACTCATAAAACGGTAATTCGCATACATCAGACCTTTGTATCCATCTTCAAATCCGATAATTTCCACTTCATCGCCATAAATGCTGTAGAGTGCTTTTGCTACACCACGCATGGTCGCGTTTAACGCCTGGCAATCACCGCCACTGGTTAAAAAACCAACTCGTTTCATAACTATGTTCCGTCCTTTCTCCAATATGGCATACTTAATATGATTATAATACATGAAAAAGAGAGGGGCAAGGGAAAATTTCACGACCTTACCTCTCTCTTTTATTTTTTCCTTTTGTGCTTCCTATCATTCTCGAATCTGACGGATCGGATTTGGAATTTCTACGTTATTATTGTTTACTACACTGTCCTTCAGCATACCTTCAATCTGGCGGAACTGAACACTCGGATTCATATAGTTATCCCACCATATATATCCAAGTTCTTTTGTCCGTTCTTTATAGTTAATCTGACGGCCGGCGTAATAATCCTTATAAAGGTCTGCATAAAACGCTGCCATTCGTTCTTTCCGATCGTCCGGAATGTACTTGATGTACTTGTAGGTCTGTTTCATGACCACATCGCGTATGTATG
>JAZRLX010000273.1:0-1908 GCA_045647085.1 Pilosibacter sp. | reverse complement strand
AACCAAAGAAGATATGCTCAACGGTGACGGACTTCGTACCGTGCTCTGGGTTGCAGGCTGCAGCCATGGTTGTAAGAATTGTCATAACCCGATCACATGGGATATCTGTGGAGGAATCCCGTTTGATGAAGCGGCGAAACAGGAACTGCTTGAGTCTCTGGAACCGGATTATATTTCCGGGATCACATTCAGCGGCGGTGATCCGCTTCACATGCAGAACCGTGATGAGGTCGGTGAGCTGATCAAGGAAGTCCGTGAGAAGTATCCGAATAAGACAATCTGGGTATATACCGGATACACTTGGGACGATGTGAAAGATCTTCCATACCTGAAAATGGCGGATGTGCTGGTAGACGGTCCGTTTGTGGAAGAATTAAAAGATGTGACCCTTCACTGGAAAGGCAGCGCAAACCAGAGAGTCATTGACATTCAGAAAACTCTGGCGAGCGGAGAAATCGTACTCCACGCATAAATTGATACGAAATATTACATCAGGCTTTGAGTCTATCATGGACTCGAAGCCTGTTTTTTGTATGATTTCCCATTTCTCGGAAAAACTTAATAAAAAAGGTCAGTTCACAATGATTTCCGAATATCATATACTGGGCTGACTGAATTAGGTAGAGGAGGAGGCACATGACACAGGATTATTTAGCGAATGTGGAGGAGGTTCTGAAGGAACATCACACGACGGAAAATGGACTAACCAGTGCAGAAGCGGAAAAACGTTTAGCTGCAGTTGGAAAAAATAAACTGGAAGAGGGGAAGAAAGAGTCACTGATTTCAAGGTTTATGAAAGAACTTTCGGACCCCATGATCCTGATCTTGATCATCGCAGCCGCGATATCCGGAGTGACTGCGTGGTACGAAGGGGAAGCTTTTACGGATGTGATCATTATCTTGGCGGTGGTGGTCATCAATGCCGTGCTTGGTGTGGTTCAGGAAAATAAGGCTGAGGCGGCGATTGAGGCGTTACAGGAGATTTCGGCTGCGACCAGCAAGGTGTTTCGTGATGGAAAGCAAATGACATTGAAAAGCGAGGATCTGGTACCGGGAGATATTGTGATATTGGAAGCGGGAGATTCAGTTCCTGCTGACGGACGGATCATAGAAAGTGCCAGCTTGAAGATCGAAGAGGCAGCTTTGACGGGAGAGTCTGTTCCGGTCAATAAAATCTGTGGTGTATTGGATCTTGGTGGGGAAAAGGATGTTCCGCTGGGAGACAGAAAAAATATGATGTACATGGGCTCCACGGTGGTTTACGGACGCGGACGCGCAGTCGTGACCGGAACCGGTATGAATACAGAAATGGGAAAAATTGCAGATGCACTGGCGAACGCGCAGGATGATGAGACTCCACTGCAAGTTAAAATGAAGCAGTTAAGCCGTATTTTGACCATTTTGGTAATAGGGATCAGTATGGTCATCTTTGCAGTCGGAATCACACGGGCTTTTGGAACATCGGAGGGAGTTACCGGAGATACGATTCTTGAAAGCTTTATGGTCGCTGTGTCCTTGGCTGTGGCTGCGATCCCGGAGGGATTGGCGGCCGTTGTAACGATCGTTCTTTCCATCGGAGTGACCAACATGTCTCGCAGAAATGCGATCATCCGCAAGTTAACAGCGGTGGAAACGCTCGGCTGTACGCAGATTATTTGTTCAGACAAGACCGGAACGTTAACCCAGAATAAAATGACAGTTGTGGAGCATATTTCCGATAATGAGGAAAAACTGGAAATTGCCATGGCACTATGCTCCGATGCAGAATTAGATGCGGAATCCGGAGAAGCGATTGGCGAACCCACGGAGTGTGCACTGGTAAATGATGCAAAGAAACACGGGCATTTAAAGAATCAATTGAAAAAAGACTATGTGCGCATTGGCGAAGCACCGTTTGATTCTATGCGA
>JAZRLX010000272.1:0-2493 GCA_045647085.1 Pilosibacter sp. | reverse complement strand
CGTCAGTATCTGAACGCAAGCGCAGTTCTCATCGATGGTGCGATCGAACTGTTAGAGTCTGTAAAAGGAAGATATCCGCTTTATATCGTGACAAATGGTGTGGCAGAGACCCAGTACAATCGTCTTGCGAAATCCGGTCTGGACAAATACTTTGATGGGATCTTTATTTCCGAGGAGGCTCATGCCCAGAAACCGCAGCCGGCATTTTTCGAATACTGCTTCGAGAAAATGGGACGCAGAGACGTGGAAAACATGCTGATCATCGGAGATTCTCTGACTTCCGATATGCGTGGTGGAAATAACGTAGGTATCGATACCATGTGGTTCAATCCGGGCAGTGAAGAAAACCACACAGAAGTACATTTGGACTATATTGTGGCAACACTTGATGAGATTAAAGAGATGCTGTAGGGGGGCGAATCCGATTGACAGTCCCACTAAAGTGTGCTATTGTTGAATTGATTCCGATGCACTATTGAACTCACACGCAACATCCTGAAGTCATTGTTACATTCGACGAATTAGGGAGAAGTTGTCTGTGAGTTTTTTTCTTGAATAAATTTAAAAAGGTCCAACATAACCGGGGGGATTTATTGAGAAGCGGCAGTCCGGAAACAAAAAATTCTAATTATTTATGGAGGTACCAACATGAATAACGGTACAGTTAAGTGGTTCAACGCAGAGAAAGGTTATGGATTCATCTCCAACGATAACGGCGGCGACGACGTTTTCGTACACTTCTCCGCAATCGTAGGTGAAGGTTACAAGACTCTTGAAGAAGGTCAGAAAGTTTCCTTCGAGACAGAGCAGGATCCGAAGAACAGCAAGAAACTTCGCGCTGTAAACGTTACAAAGCTCTAATCCTTGGTACTGAATCCAAAAGCCGTGTCGGTTTCCGACGCGGCTTTTCCATTTGCGTTCCAATGTTTAAAAATTCGTGCATGAAAAAATGTGTTCGTGATATTCTTGACAAAACATTAGATTCACGATAAACTGTTCCAGATGATGAAAAGAAGGAGGAAATGTAAGTATGTTCACACTGCTGAGATCCAATAAAACCGGTTTCGATAATGGCAAGATGAATTCTTTCATTTCTTTTATTTTTTCTTTTATTCATATGTTATTTGAGCGTGTTATTTATAATGATGTTATTCCCGGTAGTTGTGGTAGTTATTAATATTTCCACAAACCGGGTATTTTTTTGCAGAATATTGAGGTAATACCTCTTTGTATGTGGTATAATAGCATCATATGAAACACTGTAAAGGATTATAAAAGCGATATTAGGAGGACATGAAACATGGCAAAGCGTACAGACATTAAAAAGATTTTGATCATTGGTTCCGGCCCGATCGTTATCGGTCAGGCTGCCGAATTCGACTATGCAGGCACACAGGCTTGTCTTGCACTGAAAGAAGAGGGTTATGAGGTTGTTCTTTGCAACTCCAACCCGGCTACAATCATGACTGACACAGTAATTGCTGATAAAGTATATATGGAACCGTTAACACTGGAGTACATCGCAAAGATCATCCGTTATGAGAGACCGGATGCGATCGTTCCGGGTATCGGCGGACAGACAGGTCTTAACCTGGCTATGCAGCTCGAGAAGAAGGGTATCCTTCGTGAGTGCCGCGTAAAACTTCTCGGTACATCCAGCGCATCCATCGAGCGCGCAGAGGACAGAGAGATGTTCAAGGAACTCTGCCAGTCCATCGGCGAGCCGGTTATCCCGTCCGAGATCACATACTCCATCGATGAGGCAAAAGAAGCTGCAAAACGTATCGGTTATCCGGTAGTTCTTCGTCCGGCATTCACACTGGGCGGTACAGGCGGCGGTTTCGCATACAATGAGGAAGAGCTGGTAGAGCTTGGTCTTAACGCATTCAAACTTTCTCCGGTACACCAGGTTCTCGTAGAGAAATCCGTAAAAGGTTACAAAGAGATCGAGTTCGAGGTAATGCGTGACTCCAACGACCACGCGATCACAATCTGTGGTATGGAGAACATTGACCCGGTTGGCGTACACACAGGTGACTCCCTCGTAGTAGCTCCGATCATGACATTATCCAAAGAAGACGAGAAGATGCTCAACGATTCCGCTATCAAGCTGATCCGTGAGCTTAAGATCGAAGGTGGCTGTAACGTACAGTTCGCATTAAATCCGGAGACATCCGAGTACTACCTGATCGAGGTTAACCCGCGAGTTTCCAGATCCTCCGCACTTGCTTCCAAGGCATCCGGTTACCCGATCGCTCGTGTAACAGCAAAGATCGCTGTAGGTATGAGCCTTGAGGAAATCGCTATTGCAAACACAACAGCAGCATACGAGCCGAGCCTCGATTACACAATTGCAAAATTACCGAGATTCCCGTTCGATAAATTCGCTACAGCAGCAAACACACTTGGCACACAGATGAAGGCAACCGGTGAGATCATGGGTATCGGTTCCACATTAGAAGAGTGTCTCTTAAAGGGTGTTCGTTCCCTCGA
>JAZRLX010000271.1:0-3186 GCA_045647085.1 Pilosibacter sp. | reverse complement strand
TTATCATCGCGGCAGCAGTTGTCGGCGTTGTCGGTATTGTCATCGGCGTACTCCTTGGCGTTGCCAGCGAAAAATTCAAAGTTGAAGTAGACGAGAGAGTGACTCTTGTAAGAGAAGAACTTCCGGGCAATAACTGCGGTGGCTGTGGTTATCCGGGATGTGATGGTCTTGCAGCAGCAATCGTTGCAGGAAATGCAAAAGTAGACCAGTGTCCGGTTGGTGGCGCTGCAGTTGGTGCCAAAATCGCAGCGATCATGGGTGTAGAAGCCGGTGGTGGAGTTAAGAAGGTTGCATTTGTTAAGTGTAAAGGTACTTGCGATAAGGCAAATACACAGTACAATTACTACGGTATTGATGACTGTGTGAAAATGTCCGTAGTACCGGCAGCAGGTGCGAAGGCTTGTTCCTACGGCTGTCTCGGTTCCGGAAGCTGTGTGAAAGCTTGTCAGTTTGATGCAATTCATGTGGTTGATGGTGTTGCAGTGGTTGACAAAGAGAAGTGCGTTGCATGTGGTCAGTGTGTTGCGATCTGTCCGCGTGGTCTTATCGAACTCGTACCGTACACAGCGGAACATCTGGTACAGTGTAACTCCCATGATAAGGGACCGGATGTGAAGAAGAAATGTGACGCAGGTTGTATCGGATGTACACTCTGTACAAAACAGTGTGAATTCGACGCGATCCATATGGACAACAACCTTGCTAAGATTGATTATGAGAAGTGTACAAACTGCGGAAAATGTGCAGCGAAGTGCCCGGCGAAAGTCATCTTATAATAATATGAATATACAAAGAACTCCGACAGTGATGTCGGAGTTCTTTGCTATATACGAAAGGAGCATGGACAAATATTCCATGCTCCGTTTGTATGTGTTTATATCTTTAATAAATAACAGTACCTGCTTTTCCGTCCAGTGCAGCTCTTGCTTTTTCAAGAGTTGTAATGATAACTTTACGGTTTGTACCGGTGTGGATGAAATCGATACCGCCGCGAACTTTCGGGTCCATGGTTCCTGCTGCAAACTGTCCTTTATGTACGAGATCCTCTGCTTCAGAAGATTTAAGCTCATATAACGGGATTTCACTGTCAGAACCATAGTTCAGAACAATGTTATCTACGTCTGTCAGATACATTAATACGTCTGCATTGACCTCTTTTGCAAGAACAGCAGCAGTAAGATCTTTATCGATCACAGCAGCTGTACCCATTAAAGTACCGTCCTATTTGATAACCGGAATACCGCCGCCGCCTGCTGCGATAACCGGCTGGTCAGCATCGAGGATCGCACGGATCGCATCGATCTCTACGATAGCAATTGGTCTCGGAGATGCTACAACACGGCGGAAACCTTTGTCTGTTTCAACGGTTTCGTTTCCTTTGTTATCCTCAGCAATTGCTTCTTCTGCAGTCATAGTGCGTCCGATAACCTTAAACGGAGTGTATGTAGTATCATCGTTAGGATTTACGGTAACCTGTGTTAAGATTGTGGATACCGGTTTATAAATACCACGTTTGATCAACTCAGAACGGATCGCGTTCTGTAGATCATAACCAATATATCCCTGGCTCATTGCTGCGCAGACTGCCATCGGAGCCGGAGTATAGTTTGGATTTGTTTTTGCGAATTCATGCATCGCAGTATGAATCATATCAACCTGAGGAGCATTACCATGAGTAATAACGATCTGGAATCCATCCTGAATAAGATCAGCAAGACATTTCGCTGTTTCAGCTACAGCAGTCTTCTGTTCAGGAAGAGTAGCGCCAAGAGCACGATGTCCAAGTGTCAATACAAGTCTTTTCTTTGCCATATACTATACCTCATTCCTTATATTACCATCAGTTTCGCTAGTGGGACGTGACATCCCAAGCATCTTTTGTCAATCATATCATATTTAGAGATGAAATTAAAGGAATTTTTTGCTTTTTTCGAATATGTGTGCTATGATAAATTTGTTGTAGTGTAAGGAACCATTAGGAGGTAAATAAATTGAAACTTTTATCGATTGCGATCCCGTGTTACAACTCAGCTGCATATATGGATAACTGTATTAAGTCACTGCTTCCGGGCGGAGACGAAGTTGAAATCCTGATTGTAAACGATGGATCAACAAAAGACAACACAGCAGAAATTGCAGACAGATATGAAAAGGAATATCCGGGCATATGTAAAGCCATCCACCAGGAAAACGGCGGTCACGGAGAAGCAGTAAATGCCGGACTTAGAAATGCAACAGGCGTATTCTTTAAAGTAGTGGACAGCGATGACTGGGTAAATCACGAAGCATATATGAAAGTTCTTGAAACATTGAGAAATTTTGTATATGGCAAAGATACACTCGATATGCTGATCACGAACTTTGTATACGAGAAGCAGGGGGCAAAACATAAAAAAGTTATGAATTACCGTTCTGCCATCCCGAAAAATGAGGTATTCACATGGAGTGATGCGAAATACTTTGCACCGGGACAGTACATACTGATGCATTCTGTTATCTATCGTACCGAATTGTTAAAGTCATGTGAATTTGAGCTTCCGAAGCATACATTCTACGTAGACAATATTTTTGTGTATCATCCGCTTCCACATGTAGAGAAGATGTATTATCTCGATGTGAATTTCTACCGTTACTTTATCGGTCGCTCCGACCAGTCTGTAAATGAACAGATCATGATCGGTCGTATTGACCAGCAGTATCGCGTAACAAAATTAATGCTTGGTTATTATGATGTAACGAAGATTCACAACAAAAAGCTTCGCCAGTATATGACAAGTTATCTGGAAATCATGATGACAATCTGTTCCATTTTGGCGATCAAATCCGGAACAGAGGAGAATATGGAAAAGAAAAGACAGCTCTGGGCAGATTTAAAGAAAGACAATCCGAAGCTGTACAGAAGACTCCGTTGGGGCTTCCTTGGCCAGAGTATGAACCTTCCGGGCAAAGGCGGTCGTCAGGTGTCCATCATGGGATATAAGATCGCGCAGAAGTTTTTTGGATTTAACTAAGTGTGTATTTTGGTTAGTAAAAATAAAATAGAAGTATCTGTAGAAAAATCCCGTACTATCTCAAAACACGGCTGACTACCTTTGCTTCACTTCGTTTAATTCGTCCTTATGCAGATCGCGATAAGAACGTTTGCGATCTCTGTAAGGGCGCAAAACTTGTGAAGCTCAGTCGTCC
>JAZRLX010000270.1:0-4320 GCA_045647085.1 Pilosibacter sp. | reverse complement strand
GGTCCGGAGATGGTAACAGGTCTTGCAAAGATCAACGGTCTCCTTGTTGGTGTTATCGCTAACGTTCAGGGTATCCTGTTCAACTATCCGGAGTACAAGAATTCCCCGGCTACAACAGGTGGTAAATTATACCGTCAGGGTCTTATCAAGATGAACGAGTTCGTAACTCTTTGCGGCCGTGACAGAATCCCGCTTATCTGGTTACAGGATACAACAGGTATCGATGTAGGCGATGACGCTGAGAAAGCTGAGTTACTTGGCTTAGGTCAGTCCCTCATCTACTCCATCGAGGCAAATGGCCTTCCGTCCTTGCAGGTTACACTTCGTAAGGCATCCGCAGCTGCTCACTACGTTCTTGGTGGTCCGCAGGGTAACAACACAAACGCTTACTCCATCGGTACAGCAGCTTGTGAGTACTATGTAATGCCGGGTGAGACAGCAGCTAACGCTATGTACTCCAGAAAGCTTGTAAAAGCTTCCAAGTCCGGTGAAGATATGACTCCGATCATCGATCAGATGAACAAGATGATCCAGCTCTACACAGATAAGTCCAGACCGGCTTACTGTGCTAAGATGGGTATGGTTGACGAGATCGTTGATATGACAGAGCTTCGTCCGTACCTTCAGGCATTCACAGAGGCAGTTTACCAGAATCCGAAGAGCATCTGTCCGATGCACCAGATGGTAACTCCGCGTGCTTGCCGTGAGTTCATCACATACGAGAAGAAATAATTAACCAACGGTTATTATAGATTCTAACAAGATGTCCAGACCGGGGAGAAATCTCCGGTCTGGATAATATTGTATATATATCTTCATTTTGTATGTTTCTTTGAACTTGCAGTAATACGCTACTATGTGCTATAATAATGTAGTGTGGATAACAAGGTGAAAGTGTGTCCACGCGAGTTATGGAAAGATACAAAAAGGAAGAACCCGGAGGTAATATGAGCGCAATCTATACATTAGGAATCGACGTTGGTTCCACTGCGTCCAAATGTATTATTTTAAAAGACGGTGAAGAGATCGTAGCAAAATCTCTTGTTGATGTAGGTACAGGTACTACAGGTCCGCAGCGTGCGATCGAAGCTGTACTTGCAGAGGCAGGTATGAAAAAAGAAGATATTCACTATACTCTTGCAACAGGTTATGGCCGTAATTCTCTGACAGGATTTGCAGACAAGCAGATGAGCGAGCTTTCCTGTCACGCAAAAGGTGCCTGCTTCCTGTTCCCGAACGTTCACACAGTTATCGATATCGGTGGCCAGGACGTAAAGGTTCTTCACATTGAAAACGGTGCGATGGTTAACTTCCAGATGAATGACAAGTGTGCCGCCGGTACAGGTCGTTTCCTGGATGTAATGGCCCGTGTTCTTGAGGTGAAGGTAGAAGATCTCGGAAGACTCGGTGCGATGTCTACAAAAGAAGTAGGTATCAGCTCTACATGTACTGTATTTGCTGAGAGTGAAGTTATCAGCCAGCTGGCGATGGGAACAAACAAATGCGATATCATCGATGGTATCCACCGTTCCGTTGCAGGTCGTGTAACAGGTCTTGCACATCGTGTGGGAATCATCCCGGATGTTGTTATGACCGGCGGTGTTGCACAGAACAGCGGTATTGTAAATGCACTCCAGAAACAGCTCGGATGTAAGATTCATACATCCCCGTTAACACAGTACAATGGTGCTCTTGGTGCAGCGTTATACGCATACCAGGTAGCAGCAAAAAAAGCAAAATAGTAACTGAAGAGCAATAAGCTTTTCAAATATATGGCCGGATAATATCACCGGTCAGAAGAAGGTGGAGGATAATTATGGCAAATTATGCTGGACCAGTTAAGCTGGTGAAAAAAGTTACCCCTGGTGTTCTCGCGCTTCGTAAAGTAGTTGACGATGTTCATACAGACGCGCGTGTTGCCAAAAAAGAAGGCAAACTTGTAGGTTGGTCTTCTTCCAAGTTCCCGTGTGAGCTTGCAGCAGCATTCGACCTTAACGTAATGTACCCGGAGAACCAGGCGGCTGGTATCGCGGCTAACCGTTACGGTGAGTTACTTTGTCAGGCAGCTGAGGATCTTGGCTATGACAACGATATCTGTGGTTATGCTCGTATCTCCCTTGCATACTCTGCAGGTAAGAGAGCAGCTCGTAAATACGACAAAGAGACAGGCGAATTCATCATCGATCCGGCAACTGGCAAACCGTTAAAGGATGCTGAAGGCAAAGTTGTTATCGATGAAGCTACAGGTAAACCGAAAAAAGATCCGAAAACTCAGACTCCGTACATTGAGCTCGTTGACTTAAATGAGATCAATGCTATGCCGGAAGGAATTGACAAAGAGCGCGCTCTTAACGCAATTTCTCCGATCCGTCAGATGCAGATCCCGCAGCCGGATTTCGTTCTTTGCTGTAACAACATCTGTAACTGTATGACAAAATGGTATGAGAATATCGCTCGTATGCACAATATTCCGCTTATCATGCTTGATATTCCGTATAACAACACAGTTGAAGTAAGTGATTCTTACGTTGCTTATATCCGCGGTCAGTTCGATCTCGCTATCCAGCAGTTAGAAGAGCTCACAGGCAAGAAATTCGATGAGAAGAAATTCGAAGAAGCTTGTGCAAACGCAAACCGTACAGCAAAAGCTTGGTTAAAAGTTTGTGACTACTTACAGTACAAACCGGCTCCGTACTCCGGTTTCGACCTCTTCAACCACATGGCTGACGTTGTAACAGCACGTGCCAGAGTAGAGGCAGCTGAGGCGTTCGAGCTTCTTGCTGAAGACCTTGAGCAGCAGATCAAGGACCTTGAGTCCACATGTCCGTTCCCGGAGAACTACCGTGTAATGTTCGAGGGTATTCCGTGCTGGCCGAAACTTCCGGCACTGTTCAAACCGTTAAAAGAGCATGGTGTTAACGTTACAGCGGTTGTATACGCACCGGCATTCGGTTTCGTATATGATGGCTTAGACGAGATGGCTCGTGCTTACTGTAAAGCTCCGAACTCTGTTTGTATCGAGCAGGGTGTTGCTTGGCGTGAAGGCATCTGCGTAGACAACCAGGTAGACGGCGTTCTTGTTCACTACAACAGAAGCTGTAAGCCGTGGTCCGGTTATATGGCAGAGATGCAGCGTCGTTTCACAGCAGATCTTGGCATCCCGTGTGCAGGATTTGACGGTGACCAGGCTGACCCGCGTAACTTCAATGCCGCTCAGTACGAGACACGTGTACAGGGTCTTGTAGAGGCAATGGAAGCAAACAGACAGGCAAAGGAGGCATAAGCAAATGAGTATTCAGGTATTATTAGATGAATTTAAGGCAGTTGCTTCCAGTCCGAAGCAGCAGCTTGACAACTTTAAAGCACAGGGCAAAAAAGTTATCGGTGTATTACCGTACTATGCTCCGGAAGAGTTAGTTTATGCAGCTGGTTTAGTTCCGATGGGTATGTGGGGTTCCAACACAAAGAACATCAGCCGTGCAAAAGAGTACTGTGCAACATTCTACTGCACAATCGCTCAGTTGGCACTTGAGATGCTCCTTGATGGCACAATGGATCAGTTAGATGGTATTATCACACCAACAATCTGTGATACACTCCGTCCGATGTCCCAGAACTACCGTGTTTCCATGGGCGACAAGATGCCGGTTATCTTCTTAGCTCATCCGCAGAACCGTTTTGCTCCGTGGGGTCTCCAGTTCACAATCGATCAGTACACAGACGTGAAGAACGCTCTTGAGAAGATCGCTGGCAAAGAGATCACAAACGAAGATATCAACAACGCGATCAAAGTTTACAACAAGTCCAGAGCAGTTCGTCGTGAGTTCGTAAAACTTGCTAACGAGCACTGTGACGTGATCAAACCGACAATCCGTTCCGCAGTTCTGAAAGCAGCTTGGTTCATGCTGAAAGACGAGTACACAGAGAAACTTGAAGCTCTCAACGCAGAGTTAAAGGCTCTCCCGGTATGTGATTGGCAGGGTACAAAGGTTGTTACTTCCGGTATCATCTGTGACAACCCGGCACTTCTTGCAGCTTTCGAAGAGAACAACATCGCGATCGCAGCAGATGACGTTGCTCATGAGAGCCGTGCTTTCCTTTGGGATGCAGCAGAAGATGAGGCAGATCCGATGATGGCACTTGCAAAACAGTTTGCAGCAGTTGACTATGAAGTTCTTCTTTATGATCCGCAGTCCGCAAAGAACCGCAGAGGCGAATTCGTTGCTGATATGGTTAAGAAGAGCGGTGCTCAGGGTCTTGTACTGTTCATGCAGCAGTTCTGTGATCCGGAGGAAATGGAATATCCGTACCTCAAGAAAG
>JAZRLX010000269.1:0-4902 GCA_045647085.1 Pilosibacter sp. | reverse complement strand
CAAACGTGTTTGGCGAAGAATTAGGAAAATTGCTTTGCTTTTTGTATACAGAAATTCGTGGTGACATCGTATATGCATATGAACAGCGTGTGGAAGATATGGTCATTTACAATGAAGCGCTGATCGAGATTTACAATGTGTTTGCTGATGAAGAAGTGCAGATGGCAATGGAACGATATGAAGCGCTTGCAAAAACAGAGAATGCGTTCTATATGGGAAATCCGGCAGTGCGTTTTGTACGTGATATTTTATATTGGTGCATGAGTGACTATTGTGATGTGACACTTACGTACCGAATTCGTGAAGGTCTTGATCCAGAGTGTGATTTTGCGAAGAAGATCATTATGGAAAGTGAGCTGAATGATCTTTCCTATTTGTATCGGTTTGGTGAGTATGTTTCTGAGGAAGAACTTAAGGTTGCTGAATTCTTAAACGGACTTCCGGAAGCGACCATTAAAAAAATGGCGGATACCTTCACAGATGGATATATCCGTGGATTCAAAGTGATGGGCCGTGATCTGTCCAAAAAGAAAACCGTAGTCATTCGTTATCCGCTCGGCTTTGAACGCATGATCAGAGAAGCAGTGAAAAATTTCGAGTCTGTTGGACTTTCTGTGGTTATTCCCCGTGCGGCTGTCGGAAGTATGAACCGCAATCCAGCGGGAAAGGCAGGATACGTTTCCACTTCTCCGAACAAGCAGTATGATTATGATCATCGTTATGACCTTGCCTTATTTATGGACAAAGCGTTCCGTGACAGAAAGCTGGCGGTGCTGAAAACTTCCTATGAAGAGTTTAAACAGTTGGCGGCAGACTATGCGGGCCCAGCGGTTGTGGAAATCTTTGGTGAGGAAGGCTTTGCTCCGATTAACAAGGAGGCAGCATGGGCGTTCGATGAGAAACAGCAGAAGCTGTATCTGGAATATCGCAACTCTTCTATGCCGATCGTTAACGAATATATTCCGGGAGATGAGACAAGCTTTACGATCATTGCATTCCCGGTACCGGCCATCGGACCGGATTTTAAAGGTATCTTTGAAGAAACCATTGAAATCAATACTCTCGACTACGAAAAATACCAGAAGATCCAGCAGAGATTGATTGATGTTCTGGATACTGCAGATTATGTGGAAGTCATTGGAAAAGGTGAGAACTGTACCGACATCCGAGTGAATCTGATCGAACTTTCTGATCCGGCGACACAGACACGTTTTGAGAACTGCGTGGCAGATGTGAATATTCCGGTGGGAGAAGTCTTTACATCTCCTAAGTTGACCGGAACAAACGGTATCTTGAATGTAGGCAGTGTTTATGTTGGCGAGATCCAGTTTAAAAACCTGAAAATGAAGTTCGAAGATGGACGTGTGATAGAAGTATCCTGTGATAATTTCCTGGAAGCACTTCCGAAAGATGCGGATGCCGATGCGGTCGAGCAGGCAAAGGCTGAAGGAAAGAAACTTGTGGTCCAGGAGATCATGAATCAGCACGAATCACTTCCATTGGGTGAGTTTGCGATTGGAACGAACACAACCGCGTATGCAATGGCTGAGAAATATCAGATCATTGACCGACTTCCGATCCTGATAGTAGAAAAAATGGGACCGCATTTTGCAGTGGGTGATACTTGCTACAGCTGGTCTGAAGACAGTCCGATGTATAATCCGGACGGCAAAGAAGTAATCGCAAGAGATAATGAGGTTTCTATTTTACGAAAAGAAGATGTTTCAAAGGCATACTTTGGGGCACATTGTGATATTACAATTCCGTATAAAGAATTGGATCGTATCACAGTCGTAAAAGAAAATGGAGAAAAGATTTCCATCATTGAAAATGGTCGGTTTGTTCTCCAAGGACTGGAAGAATTAAATATGCCACTTGACGTAATGTGAAAAAACTAGTATTATGATTTATAAGGCATAATATTTGATTTTGCCAGATTTATTAGAATAACTTATGAATAATCATTATATTAAGAAGGAGAGTTCACAATGGCTAAAGTTAGTATTGTAATGGGCAGTGACTCCGATCTGCCGATCATGGCGCAGGCGGCTGACTTTTTAGAGGAGATGGGCATCGATTACGAGATGACAATCATTTCCGCACATAGAGAGCCGGACATTTTCTTTGACTATGCTAAGACAGCAGAGGACAGAGGAGTAAAAGTAATTATCGCAGGTGCAGGTAAGGCAGCTCATCTTCCGGGTATGTGCGCAGCATTATTCCCGATGCCGGTTATCGGTATTCCGATGAAAACTTCCGACCTGGGCGGAGTAGACTCTCTGTATTCCATCGTTCAGATGCCGTCCGGTATTCCGGTTGCAACAGTTGCGATCAACGGTGGTAAGAACGCCGGTATTCTGGCTGCAAAGATCCTTGCAACATCTGAGCCGGAGATCTTAGAGAAATTAAAAGCATATTCTGAGACAATGAAAAACGAAGTTGTAGCGAAAGCAGACAAGCTTGACAACATTGGCTACAAAGAATATGTTGCTTCCATGAAGAAATAATTATTTAAAATAAACCTTACATATTAGGAGGAAAGTATGGATTACAAGAAAGCTGGAGTAGATATTGAAGCTGGTTATAAGTCCGTAGAATTAATGAAAGAGCACGTGAAGAAAACTATGCGTCCGGAGGTTCTTGGCGGCCTTGGCGGTTTCTCTGGTGCATTCTCTCTTGCAAAGATCAAAGAGATGGAAGAGCCGGTACTCTTATCCGGTACAGACGGATGCGGTACAAAAGTAAAACTTTCCATTATTATGGATAAACACGATACAATCGGTATCGATGCAGTTGCTATGTGTGTAAATGATATCGCATGTGCAGGCGGCGAGCCGTTATTCTTCCTTGACTATATCGCTTGCGGTAAAAACTATCCGGAAAAGATCGCTGATATCGTAAAAGGTGTTGCAGAAGGCTGCTTACAGTCCGAGTGTGCGCTGATCGGTGGCGAGACAGCAGAGCATCCGGGTCTTATGCCGGAAGAAGATTACGACCTTGCAGGTTTCTCTGTAGGTGTTTGCGATAAGAAAGATATGATCACAGGCGCTGAGTTAAAAGACGGCGATGTTCTTATCGGTATGGCATCCTCCGGTGTACACAGCAATGGTTTCTCCCTCGTTCGTAAAGTGTTCGAAAACGAGCTTACAAAAGAAGGATTAAATACATACTACGAGGAACTTGGCAAGACTCTTGGCGAGACATTATTAGCTCCGACAAGAATCTATGTTAAGGCATTAAAGGCAGTGAAGAACGCAGGCGTTCGTATCCATGCTTGCTCCCATATCACAGGTGGCGGTTTCCAGGAGAACGTTCCGCGTATGTTAAAAGATGATACACATGCGATCATCAAGAAAGACAGCTACGACGTTCCGGCAATCTTCAAGATGATGCAGACAAGAGCAAACATCGCTGAAGATATGATGTACAATACATTCAACATGGGTCTTGGTATGATCGTTGCAGTTGATCCGGCAGATGTTGAAAAGACAATGGAAGCAATGAAGTCCGCTGGCGACATCCCGTATGTTGTTGGTTCCATCAAAGCTGGTGAAAAGGGTGTGACTTTATGTTAAGAGTTGGCGTTCTGGTATCCGGAGGAGGCACAAATCTCCAGGCGATCCTGGATGCAGTCGACAACGGTACCATTACCAATGCAAAAATTGAAGTCGTGATCAGTAACAATGCAGGTGCATACGCATTAGAGCGTGCAAAGAATCACAATGTGGCTGCAGAGTGCGTATCTCCGAAAGACTTCGCAACTCGTGAGGAGTTCAATGAGGCATTGCTTGCAAAGATCGATTCTTATAATCTGGATTTGATCGTTCTCGCAGGTTTCCTTGTTAAGATTCCGGAGAGCATGATCGCGAAATATAGAAATAAGATCGTGAACATCCATCCGTCCCTGATCCCGTCTTTCTGCGGTGTTGGTTACTATGGATTGAAAGTTCACGAAGCTGCTCTGGCTCGTGGTGTAAAACTGACAGGTGCAACCGTGCATTTTGTGGATGAAGGAATGGATTCCGGTCCGATCATTTTACAGAAGGCAGTAGAAGTATTACCTGGCGATACACCGGAAGTGCTTCAGAGACGTGTGATGGAACAGGCGGAATGGATCTTACTTCCGCAGGCCATTGACATGATCGCAAACGGCAGAATTTAATAAAACTATGTTAGCAGGCCGGTGTAATCCCGGTCTGCTTTTGATGGAGGAAGAGATGAAAGTATTAATCGTAGGTAGCGGTGGTAGAGAGCATGCGATCGCATGGAAAGTCGCTCAGAGTAAAAAAGTAGAAAAAATCTATTGTGCACCGGGCAACGCAGGTATTTCTCAGGTTGCAGAGTGTGTTTCTATCGGCGCGATGGAGTTCGATAAATTAGTTGTGTTTGCAAAAGAAAAAGAGATTGACCTTACTATTATCGGTATGGATGATCCGCTTGTTGGCGGTATCGTAGATGTTTTCGAGGCTGAAGGTCTTCGTGTATTCGGTCCGAGAAAAAATGCAGCGATCCTGGAAGGTTCCAAAGCATTCTCCAAAGATTTAATGAAGAAATACAACATTCCGACTGCAGCATACGAGAACTTTACAGATATGGAAAAGGCTCTCGAGTATTTACAGACAGCAAAAATGCCGATCGTTGTTAAAGCATCCGGCCTTGCTCTTGGTAAAGGCGTTATCATTTGCCAGACAAAAGAAGAGGCAGAAGAGGCTGTTAAAGAGATGATGGCTGACGGTAAATTCGGCGCTGCAGGAAGCGAGATCGTTATCGAGGAATTCATGACAGGCCGTGAGGTTTCTGTTCTTTCCTTCGTAGACGGCAATACAATCAAGATCATGAGCTCCGCTCAGGACCACAAACGTGCGAAAGACGGTGACCAGGGTCGCAACACAGGTGGCATGG